>JBBSNU010000423.1:0-5040 GCA_038260455.1 Chroococcales cyanobacterium
CAGGGTCAACTTCAAAAATAATTGTTGTTCCTGTTTCGCGCTACTCTTTTTATAACAATACTTCGGACAGTTTTAGGCTCTAATCGAGTACCCCAAACCCAGGCTGGTTGTATTGTGGAATATTTTTTCTTTCGTTTAAGTAAGAGTGAAGAGAGAAAGAAACAATTCGTTCAAAAGGGCATAGCTAGCGCTATCAAGCTTCCAGGGGCTTTAAAAAAACTATCCGAAGTATTGTTACTAAAAAAAGGATGTCTTTATCCCTCTTTTACCCAGAAGTCTTTGGGAGCATCTGGTGTTTTGCAAAAAGCATTTTTATTATAGTGCGAGCGTCCCCGCTCCCGTATTGTACTCGCGAGCGGGGACAGCACTATAAATGCAAAACTGAGATGCTCCCAAGTCTTTGACTTGCTTCATTTACTCAATCAGATTTTAGCTGATTTTTTCACATCTTAAATGCTTGATATTATACCTCTAGGAGGGAAGAAATCAGCACTGCCCTAAAAAGGGGAAGCTAGAAGATGCTGCGCTTTTAAGATAATCGCGGGGGCTGGAAGTTACTTGCAGTACCTAGTCACCTTAAAACCGCTGTAAAGGGGTAAATAACTCAGTTATCGGATCAGTTTAACCTTACTCAATTAATCCTAAATGTTCCCAAGAAATAAACATAAGTTCTGGCGAAATTTCTCTTTGTCGATAATTTTTACGATCATTTTATTGGTCAATACTTGCAGTCAATCAGCAGCTCAAACAGGCAGTCAAATTCTTTGGGATACCTACGGTGTTCCCCACATTTACGGAAAAAATTCTCAAAGCCTTTTCTACGCTTTTGGGTGGGCGCAGATGCAAAGTCACGGCAATCTTATTTTGCGCCTTTACGGACAAGCTCGCGGGCAAGCTGCCGAATTTTGGGGCGAAGATTATCTGGCATCCGATCGCTGGGTGCAAACAATGGGAATTCCCGATCGCGCGCAGGCGTCGTATGAAGCACAAAATCCGAATTTTCGGAACTATATCGATGCTTTTGTTTCGGGAATGAATGCCTATGCAAAAGAACACCCAGAGGCGCTCACCGAAGAATTAAAGGTAGCATTGCCTCTCAAACCAACAGATGTATTGGCTCACGAGCAGCGCGTTATCAATTTTACTTTTATAGTCGATCCAGAGCGCGTTGAAAAGCTCACTGAAAATAATACTCCTAAAGGCTCTAATGGTTGGGCGATCGCTCCTTCTCATTCTGAAAGCGGCAATGCCATGCTATTGGCAAATCCTCACCTGCCTTGGTCGGATTTATTTCTCTGGTACGAAGCGCAATTGACTGGTCCAGAAATTAATGCTTACGGAGCTACTCTCGTCGGATTTCCTGTTTTAACGATCGCCTTTAATGACAACTTGGGGTGGACTCATACTGTCAACACTCACGATGGCTGGGATGCCTACGAATTGCCCCTCGCTAAAGATGGCTATCGCTTTGATGCCAAAATCCGAAAATTTGACAGGGAAGAGAAAGTTTTAAAAGTAAAAGAAAAGAATGGAAGTTTGCGCTCGGAATCTCTAATAGTGCGACGTTCCGTTCACGGGCCAATTTTATCAGAAAAACAGGGTAAAGCGATCGCCCTGCGCGTTGTCGGAATCGAACAGTCCGGTGCTTTAGAGCAATGGTGGGATATGGCGCGGGCCAGAAAATTCGATGAATTTGAAGCTGCTTTAAAGCGCTTGGAAATTCCCATGTTTACCGTCATCTATGCCGATCGCGAGGGGCATATCATGCACTTGTTTAACGGTCAAGTCCCGATTCGTAAAAACGGAGATTTTAAATATTGGTCAGGCGTTATCCCTGGCGATACGTCAGAGACTTTGTGGAGCAAAAATCATCCCTATTCAGATTTGCCGCGTGTTGTCGATCCACCGAGCGGCTGGTTGCAAAATGCCAACGATCCCCCTTGGGGGGCAACGTTTCCCCGCGCCATTTCACCGGATAATTATCCCCCCTATATGGCGCCGCGCGGCCCGATGGACTTGCGATCGCAGCGATCGGCAAAAATGCTCCTAGAAGACGACAAAATCTCTTTCGAGGAACTCATTCAATACAAACATTCCACTCAGGTAGAACTCGCCGAGCGCATTCTAGATGATTTAATTCCCGTCGCGCGACAAGGCAGCGAAAAGGCGTGCCGCGCTGCGGGAGTGCTCGCAGCTTGGGATCGCAAAGTGGATGCCGACAGTCGCGGCGCGGTGCTGTTTGTCTTTTGGAAAAAAGCGATGAAGAGCGATCGCTTATTCGCCAAACCTTGGCGCGAAGATGCGCCACTAACTACGCCAGACGGGTTGGCAAATCCTGGTGAGGCGGTGCGGGTACTAGAAGCCGTAGCAGCCAAAGTTGAGGCAACTTATGGTGTGTTAGATGTGGCGTGGGGGGAAGTCTTCCGATTGCCTGGGGAGGCGAATCTGCCTGCTAATGGGGCTGACGGTTCTTTGGGGGTATTTCGCTCAGTATCGTTCGTTCCTGGGAAAGGCGATCGCTTTGAAGCGATTGCGGGGGATTCTTTTGTCGCTGCGATTGAGTTCTCGAATCCGGTGAAAGCAATGGCGCTAAACAGTTACGGCAACGCCAGTCAACCTGGTTCGCCCCACGCCGGCGATCAGTGGCAGCTCTTTGCTCGCAAGGAATTGCGCCCTGTATGGCGATCGCGATCAGAAATTGAAGCTCACCTGAGATCGCGCCAGAAACTTTAGCAGAAGGAAGTTCGGCAACGGATTCTGTAACGGATTCTGTAACGGATGTAACGGATGTCAGGAAGAAGGAAGAAGGAAGAACTTAAAAGACCTCTCTCCGTTTCCCCTTTACCAGAAAGAATTGGTTTAAAGCCGGAACCCTGAGCGGGAGAAATTAAAAGAAGACTGTTCATTACTCCAATCCTCTTCCTTCCAGATAGAGGTCGCACTCATCTGTCAACTGTCAAGTGAAGCATCGCGCAGCAGCCGACAAGCATACCCACCGACTGCAACGAGCAATAAGCCCAGCGCGGAGATAGCGTATAACAAAGCCATGCCAGCACCGGCACCTGTCCCGATAATTGGGCCAAAAATAGCTGCTAAAAAACCTCCCGGTTGCATGGCGGGTTCAAAGACGCGATCGGCAAGTGGCCCTGCGATCAATAAACCGATCGCTGACGCCAATTGCATGATGACTGCTCTGGTAGCAAAAACGCGCCCCTGTAGCTCTGGTGCGACTTTCGCCAACCAGATCGCCTCGTTGCAACTGCCAAGGATGGGGAAATTGAAAGACGAACAAAATTGAGCGGGAATCCAGATGGAAAGCGACTGACCGAAAGCAAACACTATTTTACTCAAGCCTGCGCCTGCCATGCCGAGCAGAAAGCCTCGGATTCGGCGTTTGGGGCCGCCCCAAATACTGATAATCGATGCTCCTAAAACGCCACCTGCACCGGCGGCTGAAAGGATAGTACCGAGGATTCTGGCATTGTTGCCGGTGCGTGCCAGAATCATCGGTGAGTAGAGGGCCGCGCCGATGTCGTGAGCGAACCAGAATAGCGAAACGGACACCAGCAAGGCAAGTAGGCTGGGACGCTGGACGATGTAGCGGAATCCGAAGCTGAGTTCTTGCAACAAGTGGAGGCGAGTCGGCTGGGGATTGGAGGCGATATTGCTCCGCAACAGTGGCGCGATCGCGGGCTGGGGTATTTTGACACATAATAGCGTGGCGATCGCGATTGTAAAAGTTGCCAGGTCGATCGTAAAAATCCCGCTCAACCCAATCACAGAATAGAGAATCCCCGCCAGCGTCGGAGCAATAATACTCGCGCCGTATTGTGCCAAAAAACTTAAACTGCTAGCGCGGCTGTAATGCTTTTCTGGCATCATTGTGGCGATGGCTGCGGAGTAAGCTAACTGCTGAAGTTGGTCAAAAATTCCGTTAATCGCTGCCGCTATATATATATGCCATATTTGCAGATTTTGGCTGATATAAAGTAATAGGATAGTGAGCGTTAACAAAGCTGAAACCGCATCACCGATCCCCATCAAAAATTTTCGATTCCACCGATCGACGAGAATGCCAGCAACCGGAGCGAGCAAGATGCGCGGCAATTGATTAAAAAACATCAACAAAGCCAAAGCTGTCGCTTGACTGGTGGACTCCCAAATCCAAATAGTCAGCGCAAACCCGGACATAGCGCTGCCAATCATCGAAGCAGTTTGTCCGAGCCAGAGTTGAATAAATTTTTGCATGAAATAGGCGATTGATAGGATTTAAAATTCAAAGGAGAGGGGTTTTTGGGCAGGAGAATCACACCCGCATCAAACCGCACGCCGCTCTCATTAAAACCAAGGCCATTGCTGGCTAAGTGGAGATAATTTGTCATATTGCTGTCTCGCCTCCTTGCGGTAAAATTTCGCCAAATGTCGCTGCCACCACATCAGTACACCCGTCATAAACAGTACAATCGCTGTTAATCCTGCGATCGCGTGTACCAGTCGCAGGTAAACTCCGCCATAGCTGCCAATATGTAACGGATAAAGCGAGTTGAGAATTCGATTTGCTACAGAAGCTGAATTTACACTGTCAGCCTGCAATATTTTGCCACTATATTGGTCGAGATAAATGGTGCTGCTCCCGTTTGGGTGCGGGTCATTGGGGAATTTTTTCCTGACTTTAAAAGTTGCTTCAGGTGTCAAAGGCAGAGAAATAAAAGTGGTTTTAGCTTCTGTCCAAACGGTATTAACTTGCTGTAATATTTCATCAAGATTTTGCCTCGAACTGCTAAATTGGGGATGAGAAGTCAATGCTGGCTGTGGCTTTTCATTTGTTACCCAATACAGAGCAGATTCAAACGGCGTATAAAAAATTATCGCTGTTCCTGTAGCGGAAATGAGGACAATAAAAACAACCGATACAATGCCAGAAACGTTATGTAAATCAAATACAGTCCGCTGCCAGTGAGCTTGCCAATTAATAGAAAATCCGCGAGCCAAATTGCGCCAACCAGTCCACAATACCAAACCAGTAAAAGTTAGTCCTAG
>JBBSNU010000424.1:0-5030 GCA_038260455.1 Chroococcales cyanobacterium
CTCGATCGGGCGATCGGATTGTGGTATGACTACCATGATGAATTTGAAAAACTCGTAATTCAAGGCATGAATTGCGATAATTCGTGGAAATATCCAGCTAAAGACTATGTGGAAATTTACGAGCTAATTCGACACAAATAAGGCGGAATTAGTCAGTAGTCATTGGTCATTGGTCATTGGTCAACTGTCAACTGTCAACTGTCAACTGTCAACGGGTTGTTTCAAAAACAGCCTCTCTACCTTTAGGAATAGATAAACCCGCCCAGCTATAGCCAGAGATAATGTTTTGATTAAAAATGTGGGGGTGGAAAGTACGATGCAGATTGTAGGGTTTTCTTGCCTGTCGTTGCGAAGTGCGATCGCAGAAGATAGGAGTATAGAAATTAAACGGCTGGTGTTCGCCCGCCCTACACAAAATGAACTCACAACTAGAACAACAAGTAACTATCCTGCAAGACGAAACAGTAGCGGCAGGCAATGCAGCAAACCCAACGGTTGAAACACCTTTATTCGCCTCAGAATTTGCAACCGAAGAAAAAGTCAGAGTAGAAGAGTTTAAGATTAGCGCCGACAGTTTAATTGGTAAAGTCAAAGAACTAATTGAGCAAGGAAAACTGCGCCGCCTCGTCATCAAAAACTCGCAAGGGCGGACTTTGGCAGACATTCCGCTGATGGCGGGATTGGTAGGCGGCGTTGCAGGGAGTGTAGTCTTTCCAATTGCTGCTGCACTTGGCGCAGTTGGGGCAGTTGTGGCTCATTTGACTGTAACTGTCGAGCGGAAAGAGTAGTCATTAGTCATTAGTCATTAGTCATTAGTCATTAGTCATTAGTCATTAGTGCGAGCATCCTCGCTCGCTTTCTGTCATTGAAACCGTTACTCTCGTTACCAGGCTCTGCCTGATAACGCATATCTAGAGGCTCTGCCTCGCTGTTTCTCTTGTGAGTTTACTGGAGGCAGAGCCTCCTGGTATTCATTCCCAGGCAGAGCCTGGGAAGGAGAGGAAAAGGATTTTTTTTACAGTGAGAGCGTCCCCGCTCGCGAGGTGTATAATACTCGCGAGCGGGGACGCTCGCACTACAAATGCAAAACAGAGATGCACCCGAGTCAGAGCCTCCTGATATCATTCCCAGAGCCAGGGAATGAGAGGATGATTTAATTCGATGCTTTGGCCGCAGGCTGGTCTAAATAATTGTAGACAATCCGCGAAATTCGACGCACAAAATCTCTGACAATCGGGTCATTGTAAGGACGTTTCACAAAAATTGCGGCTAAATAACGCTTGCCATTCGGCATATCAATAATGCCCGCATCGCCAACTACAAAACCGATATCTCCAGTTTTGTCAGCAATCACGGCTCCCGCCCCCAAACCCGAAGGCAACAACGTTCTAGTTGTAGTATGCCGCAATAATTCTAACACTTGTTCCCGACTAGATTCGGAAACTAATTTATCGCGAGATAGCATGGATAGCAATTTTACCATGTCTATAGAACTTGTGGTATTTGTGCCTTGAAAATCGCCGAGCCAATTGCGAATTCTGGTGTCAGTTAATCCCCAACTGCGAAAACGTTCGTTGAGTTTGGCAATTCCACCTAAACGTTCGATAATCATGTTGGTGGCTGTATTGTCGCTGATCGTAATCATTTTATCTACGGTTTCTCTGATGCTAAACCGAGTGCCATCTGGTCTGTCTTGCATGGTTCCCGAACCGCTGGCCACTAAGTCCGACTTCATAACTAATGTTTCGTTGAGGCTAATTTTGCCTGCGTCTACATCTTCATAAAATGCAATTAGAATTGGTAATTTGATTGTACTCGCTGCGGGAAATACTCGATCGCCCTTGATATCCAAATATTCTCCTGTATCTAAATCCAGAAAAAACATTCCGGCACTCAGGGTTCTGTATTGGGCGATCGCACTTTCAATCTGAGGCTTAATTGCGCTCATTTCCGAACCCGTCCGCATCGCCAAATCAGAGGCATAGTTTCTCTGAATTCCTGAAGCAACAGTAGGCGAAACTTGACGTGGTTTTTGTTCTACCTGGGTAATAGCTGTTGGTTGAACAGACTCGTTGCTGGCTATTTGTTCGGGATTCGGCAACTGAAACGACCAGCGGGTTGCAGATTCTCTAATTACTCGGACTTTTTGCGGGTCTAACTTATAACCGGGAGTTAATTGTATCACTAATCTGGTAGTTTCGCTATCAAATTGCCCGACTCTAATTTCTTGAATAGCTGAGTTGTAGCTTTGAGGACTTTCGGGATATTCTAAGACTATTCCGGGCAAATCAATTACTAAACGGGTGGGATTGGCAATAAGTTGAACTTTGGGTTGAACGCCTGAATCTGTGGTTAAGTTTAGTTGATTTTGGCTGGGATCGAAGTGCCATGATGTTAGTGTATCAGCTTTGACAGGCAGGGTGATCGACAAAACACTAATTAAAGAAGGCAACAGCCATCGGAGTTTTGGAGTCATCTGTGAGGAGTAAGAGTTTGACGGCCACGAAAAAGCGGCGGTGATAGCATTTTCAACCGCTTTCGGGGCGAACCACATAGCATCATACAGTGAACTCTTGCCCGCAGCCGTATGTTTTATTATTTTGTTTTAGAATATTCGGTTTCCGGGACTCAGATCGAGTCTGTTGGTATTACCCATTTTTCTGCCAATCTCGCGCAGGCAGACTAAAACTTGGATAGTTGCGAAGTCTCGGCGCTTTAGAGCACAAATTCTAGTTGTGCGATCGCCTTATTTCTAGCATTTTCGATCGAATCGATCGCACTTTTGGCAAAAACTTGGCTTTTGGCGACAAATCGGCGATCGCTCAAATGGTCGTAAGCTTCCCAATTACCGCTAACTTCGCGATCGTGCCACAGAAACCAGCCGCGATAGATTTCCCCGCTATCTATATCATCGCACAGAACCAGCCAATCATCACCCGTGAGAGCGCTGCCATCTAGGGCTACCAATTCAAGCCAAGCAAGGGCTGTGCAGGCATCGATCGCCTCAGCATCAACCAAGTTAGATTTTGTAGAGGTAGGTTGCGGCGAACAAAGTGTAGACTTCATAATTTCTCCTTAATTAAATTAATGAATGAATATTTTTATTTATGGAACAGAGGGGGGACAGCAAGTGGAAAAACGTTGTTTTGATGAACTTCTGGTTGGTCGAATTTACCAGCGGCTGATGCTTCGGTTAAATTGTTAAGTGTATTAATTGTGAAAATCGCTGCGGTTCCTAAAGCTGCCATTGCGAGTCTGTGTAAGATTTTACTCATGGTGATGCTCCTTTTTGGCTTGATGTATCTACTCTAAAAAAAATCAGTGGTTACTCGCAGGGGAGATTGGGGAGTTAAGAAAAGTTTTTTGTCTTCAAATATATTCAAAGGTTGAAGCCGTTATCAGGACAGAGTTTGAGGAGATCGATCGCCCAAAAAACCTCCCGCAGTAAAATTCCTTAAATTCCGGCTAGCTGACTATCTGGCTCAAAATCGGCTAAAATAGGAACTTATACCATTTTTCTAAAGATATGCTATGGATGAAGTCTTAGCCCCCCCTTACTAAGGGGGGGGTTGGGGGGGTAATATTTAACGCTACTTTATGAAATTGGTATTAAGACGTTAAAATTTAAAAATTCGTTCCCTTTTCAGTGCAAGCGAAGTGCTCAAGTCAAAACGATCTCGCGGTCGCATTCTCACAGCGTCTGGCTTAAAGAAACTTAACGAGACGCTCCAAGAATGGTCTGATCGATATAACATTAGAGGTACTCTGACGGAAATCGAGGCTGAATCTGGCGTCGGTATCGATACAGTCAGCAAAATTAAGCAGGGTAGAGAAGGTGCGGATTTAAGTAAAATTCGTCAGTTGTTCGCGGCTTTCGATCTGACTCTGGCGAATGACGACCACCGATCGGCTAAACTAGACGATGCCGAAAGTATCGGCGAGTCGGACAATTTAGCCGCTGCGGGTGAAACCGCCAGCAGTGTTAAAGTATTTGTCAGTTATCGCAGCGCCGAACCCGATCGCGAGTTGGGAAAACAGTTGGAAACGGCCTTAAGTGCGATCGGTCATACAGTCTTCACAGCCGAAAATAATATTAGATTGGGAGATAATTGGTTCGATCGCATTAACTTCTTCCTCAAAGAATGCGATTATTTGGTGTTGCTACTGCCACCAACAGTCAGCCAAAGCGAAATACTAACATATCAAGTGCAGCAAGCAAAAGAACTGCAAGACTCCCGCCCTGACAAAAAACCGATAATTCTCCCGATCCGCGTCGGTTTCCCGCTAAATGCGCCTTTAAACCACGACTTGCGGGGCTATCTGTACCGCATCAAACAAAGGGAATGGAAAACCACCGCCGACACTCCAATTATTATCGAAGAAGTGCTAAATTTGCTAGCAGAAACTCCCGCACCAGTCCCAGAAGAAGCGGAAGACTTAACGCCAAACCAAGTATTAGAAATTAGCAGCGACGAAATACCCCAACCAGTCGCCGAACCGGAATTACCGGGAGGACAAGTCGATATCGCCTCTCAATTTTATGTAGAACGCCAGCCCATCGAAGAACGCTGCTATCAAACTATTGTACAGCCCAGCGCTTTAATTAGAATCAAAGCACCCAGACAAATGGGAAAAACTTCCTTGATGGCAAAAATTTTGCATCACGGAAGCCTTCAAGGTTATTGTACAGTGCCGCTAACTTTTCAGTTAGTAGATAAAGCGGTATTCGCCGATTTAGATCAATTTTTAAAATGGTTTTGCGCCTACGTTGGGCGCGAGTTACACTTAGCCAATCAATTAGACGATTATTGGGACGAGATTTTTGGCAGCAAAGTCAACTGCAAAGATTACTTTGAAAAATATATTTTGCCGCAAATCGACAGTCCTTTAATTTTAGGATTAGACGAGATCGATCGCGTTTTCCAATATCCAGATATTGCCGAAGACTTTTTAGGACTGTTGCGGGCGTGGCACGAAGAATCAAAACGGCGGGACATCTGGAAAAAACTGCGATTAATTGTAGTTCACTC
>JBBSNU010000425.1:0-5013 GCA_038260455.1 Chroococcales cyanobacterium
ACTCCGCCGTTGGCTGGCTCTCCTAAAAACAGGATTCCTTGGCCCGCTGGCGGCAGGGTGTTGATGGTGTAAGAGGCGATCGACCCATCGGGGTCAGTTCCTCCTAATCCGGTTACTAATGTGCTGGTGTTGGGCGGAGTGCTGAGGTTAGTATTTGTCGCTACTGGCGGTTGGTTTAGAGCTGTGGTGACTGTAGCACTGTTGTTGCCGGGAGTCGGGTCTGGGGTAGCTGAGCTGCTGCTGGCAGTGTTGCTGACGCTGGGGCCGGTCAGGGGTGCGATGAAGCTGACTGTGTTGACGATCGCACTTGCTGCACCTGTGGCTAAGCTAGCAACTGACCCGAAGGTGACAATACCCGTAACGGAATTGTAGGTGCCGCTGGATACGCTGACTCCTGTTAAGCCGGGAATTATGCTGTCGGTAATAGTGACGTTATCTGCTGTGCTTAGCCCGTTGTTTGTTGTAGTGATTGTATAACTCACTGTTCTACCCGCTGTACCAGAATTATCCCCGATTTTGGTGGTAACGAGGTCTGCTGTAGTAGCAACAATTGTAGTTGGAGCTTGAGAGATTCCTAGCGAACCGTTGTTGTTACTTAGCTCGGGGTCGTAAGTGCTGGAGTTGCTAAAGGCGGTGTTGGTTATGGTGGTGCCGAGCGCTGTCGCTAGGGGGACAGTTGCGGTTATGCTGCGGGTTTCGCTAGCACCGTTAGCCAGAGTCGGAATCGTCGGCCAGGTGACAGTCCCCCTTGTAGGGTCGTATACGCCACCGTTGTCAGCTTCGGAGAAAGTTAAGTTGGCCGGCAGTTGATCTTGAATCAGAACGTCTGCAGCGCTACTGGTTCCGTTATTAGTGGAAGTAATTGTATAGGTAATGTTGCTGCCGGGAGTGGCGAACGCGGGGCCTGTTTTAGCAACGGAAATGTCGGCTGAAAGTGCAGGAGTGTTGATAGTTTCGACAGCGAGATTAGCAATCTCGTGAATGTTTGTAAACGAGCCTGTCGAACTAGCAAAACCAAATTTAAAAGTAGGTGGTATTGTTCCGTTTTCCGCGACTAGATCGGGTATGTCGATCAAGGTTACGCCCGTATCAAATGTGTTGTTGCCGTCAGTATCTATAGCAACTGAAAGACGGCTTGAACCTGGTAGTAATGTAATTTGAACCGTTTTTTTTACATTAGCAGTAGTGCGAGTCATTGCCAAATTATCATCTATGCCACCAGGAACGGGAGCGGTAGTTAAAAAGTTATAGGTTGTGGCTGCGCTGCCTCTAATTGTTATTGAATCAGCTACCTGCCCGGGGCCACCTTTACGCCCTTCATTGGAAGTGGAAAAATTGCCATACTCGTCTAATCCGACACCTAAATAACCTCCTGCAATCCCGGCTTGGTTGCGAGTGGTGTTGGGAGCATAGCCGAGAGAGCCGCCGAAGCCTCCCGCTGCTGTTGGCGTAGTTGTTCCGTCAATTAGGAAAAAACTCATGCCATCAGCACCAGTATTGCCGTTATAGGCAAATAAATCAAAGGTAACTTTTAGCCCGTCAGTGGAAGAGATGGGGCTGTTGTAGATGACATAATTTGCTTGGTTCTCCGCGTTTGATGTTAATCTCAAAGCGCCGCTGCCTGCTGAATCGACTGGCCCTCCCACTACACCGGGAAGAATGCCGGGGCCGGTGCCTGCGGTTAAGCCAGGAGGAGGTGAACCGTCGGGATTATAAATCCAAGGCCCTAGTGCTGTTGAACCTTGAAAGGTTTCGCTCACTAAAGTTGCCAGGACAGATGTGTAGGCTTCTAGGACTTCTTTTTTAAAGGCTAATTCGGTATTGATTTGTCCTGTAGTAATTTCTAATTTCCAGTCGCCTCCTAGTGCTGCGCTTCCAGTTGGGTTTTGGGATGCTGCAATATTTGCTCCGGTGAATTCCCTGATTTTTTGTATAAATTTAAGCCCGGATTTGCCTGCGGCTATGTTGCAGCCGTAAAGTAGAATGCTGGCGGATTCGCTGAGGGATTTTCCCCACTGCTGCAATTGGTTGCTGTAGGTTTCTAAATTATCAATATTCAGTTCTTTGGAGCCGATCGCGATTGCTGCTTCTCGGCCGTGAGAAACTATGTGTAGGCTGTTGATGTTTTGACGATGACGCAAAATTTCGGTGATTTGGTCGATCGCCTCTCTGGTTTGACTGAGAATAAATACTTCCGTTCCTGCTTTGATCCCGCCGATCAATTGCCGGTAGTTTTCTACCCTGGAGTCAACCACCACTAGAGATTTTTTGGCTTCAGGCTCTGCTTGAGAGCTCGCTCCGGCAAAAAAAAAGTTGTTTTTAGTGAGCATATTTTTAGATTTCAGTATTTTTACCGCTGACAAATGCGACATTTTGGGGATCATTTTCATTATTCGTTGATTTACTTATCCGTTCTAACCTACCCCTTTAAAAAAAATCGATCAACAACAAAATATAAATTTTTAATAAGTTTTCTTAAACCAAAAAATTAATACTTACGTGTTTTTTTTTTGAGTTTAAATTTTTACACAAAATTGGAGGGGGAATGCTGGGGCACCGAAGCTGCCACCTAATGACTACTCAACGCAAAGCTTTGATATGCAAAGGTTTTCAGAATTTGACTGCTACAGTTAAGTCTTGTTTTTTTTGAGCATAGACTGTGCCCGAAAATTGAAAGCGCGATCGCCCGTCATACAAAATCCGGCTTGAATACCCCTTTTATTTTTTAGCATCTCTGAACTCGAACGCCAGTTTCTGCAAGATCGGTTTCAAGCGTTAAGTTTTATAAAGGGGGGTTCTTAACCCGGATTGAATATTACTTAGGGCTTGCTGAAAAAAAGCAATAATTTAGGTGACACGATCGTACTCAGTGCGGATAAAAGTATTACTTGTTACCGAGGCTATGCCGTAAATCCACTGAAAAATATGTTTTTGAGAATTGGAAAGTTTTTAATTTGAGATTCGATTGACTTCTGTGGCCGGCTTGACATTGCCGCTAAACTAACTGAAAAAAGCGGTCTCAAAAAAATGTCAGAATGACCGCTAAAGCATACAAAAATTAATATTAAGAAAAATTATGATTTTGGGGGTTGACAATTTTGGTTAATCCATGTTATATGATAGCTGGTTTCTGCTGCGAATAGCGGTGAAACATCGCAGGATTGGGGGGGGAAAATTAGACGAGTAATTGCATAAATCTTTGATGAATGCCTAAACCGCAGATTTAAGGCAAATCGACGCAGATGCAATGCAGATACATTCACCCCCAATCCACGCTTGTTAAACCTTAATATCGAGTTCGCGCACCAAAAAAGCCCATTCATCTGCTAATTCTTCAATGACTTTAGCAGTAGGTTTGCCGCCCCCGTGACCTGCTTTAGTTTCGATCCTAATTAACACCGGCTTTTCTCCCCCTTGGGTTTCTTGCAAAGCCGAAGCAAACTTGAAACTGTGGGCGGGAACTACTCTGTCGTCGCGATCGGCAGTTGTAATCATTGTCGCCGGATAAGCTGTGCCCGATTTGAGATTGTGCAGGGGAGAATAGCTGCGGATTGTGGGAAATTCTTCGGGATTTTCCGGGGAACCATACTCAGAAGTCCAAGCCCAACCAATGGTAAATTTGTGGAAGCGCAACATATCCATAACGCCAACTGCCGGCAATGCTGCACCGAACAATTCCGGCCGCTGAGTCATGCAAGCCCCTACTAATAATCCGCCGTTGCTCCCACCTGCGATCGCCAATTTAGCCGGTTTGGTATACTTGTTTTCGATCAACCATTCAGCAGCGCTGATAAAGTCATCAAACACGTTTTGCTTCTTCAACTTTGTGCCTGCTTGGTGCCAGGATTCGCCGTACTCGCCGCCTCCCCGCAAACAGGCTGTGACGTAAACTCCGCCCATCTCCAGCCACACAATTCTGCTAACCGAGAAACTAGGAGTCAGCGAGATGCCAAAACCCCCGTAACCGTACAGGTATGTCGGGTTGTTGCCATCTAATTGCAAGCCTTTTTTGTGGGTAATAAACATGGGTACGCGAGTACCGTCTTTGCTGGGATAAAATACTTGTTTTGTTTCGTAACCTTCGGGATCGAAATCGACATTTGGTTTGCGATAAATCGTGCTTTCATCTGTCACCATGTTGTAGCGGTAAATCGTGTTGGGCGCTGTGAAACTGGTGTAAGCATAAAAGGTTTCCGTGTCGTGCCGCTTGCCGCCGAACCCTCCCGCCGAACCGATTCCTGGTAAGGCGATTTCTCGCACAAAACAGCCTTCTAAGGTGAAGATTTTAATCTGGGTGTAGGCGTCTTTTAGGTAGGAAGCGACAAATTGATTGTTGAGGATGCCAATGCCTCCGAGGGTTTCGGCTGCTTCGGGAATGATTTCTGCGAATTTCCCTTGACTGCGATCGCCCGCGAGAGATGATGGTGGTGGGTTGCTAATGTCGATCGCAATTACGCGGCCTAGCGGTGCATTTAAATCTGTTTGAAACCAGAAAAGAGAGCCATCATTATCGATGAAACTGTACTCTGCCTCGAATTCGCTAATTAGTTCAACAACGCTTGATTCCGGTGCTGTTAAATCTTTGTAAAAAATCAAGTTTTTGGTTTCAGTTCCCAGCCAAACTGAGATAATTAAATAGCGGCCGTCTTCGGTGACACCTGCGCCAAATCCCCACTCTTTTTGATCCGATCGTTCGTAGATTAATATGTCTTCAGATTGGGAAGTGCCGAGCCTGTGATAAAACAGTTTTTGGTAATAGTTAACGTCTTCGTGTTTAGTTTTTTCGTTTGGTTCATCGTAGCGGCTGTAAAAAAAGCCCTTATTGTCGTGAGTCCAGGATGCTCCTGAGAATTTAAGCCACTTTAAATGGTCTGATAAATCTTCGCCTGTTTCCACATCACGAACTTTCCATTCTTGCCAGTCGGAGCCGGAAGTTGACAAGCCGTAGGCCATTAGTTTGCCGTCTTCGCTGATAGCTATGCCGCCGAGAGCAATAGTTCCGTCTTCTGAGAG
>JBBSNU010000426.1:0-5000 GCA_038260455.1 Chroococcales cyanobacterium
GATGAAGACAAATCTTATTTTAAAGATGTGAAAGCGTTTCCGCTGAATGTAGAAATTGCTTCTATGTACGGTTTTTCCAGCGATAATGACAGTGCGGTTAACTATTTACCTTCGATTCCCGACAGTCGGGCTTTTAACCTCCGCATTCACTACAGTTTCTCGGAAGTACCGCTCAATAATGGCTACCGCCCCAGACTTGCAGACGAGCGAGTGGGATATTTTCTCACAACATATAAAGATTTTTCTGACCAGAGCGGCCGCGACCCTTTTGTGCGCTATATTAATCGCTGGCATTTGCAAAAGCAAATCCCTACCGCGCCGATGTCGCCTCCGGTGCAGCCGATCGTCTTTTGGATTGAGAATAATGTGCCTGTAGAGTACCGCAATGCAATTCGCGAGGGCATTTTGGAGTGGAACAAAGCTTTTGAAAATGCAGGTTTTACTGAGGCTATTCAGGTCAAACAAATGCCGGACAATGCTAAATGGGACCCGGCTGATGTCCGTTACAATACTATTAGGTGGTCTAGTTCTTTTGAGTCTGATTTTGCAGGCTTTGGGCCGTCTCGCACTAACCCGCTGACTGGGGAAATTTTGGATGCTGATATTCTGTTGGATGCTGATATCGTTCGGCAAATTAAACAGGGCTATCGGTCTTTGGCAGAACAAAATCGATCGCTAGCGAGGAGTTTTCAAGGGCGCAACGGCTCTAATACGAATCCTTGTCAGTTCGGAATATATTCGCGTTATTTGAATGTTCTAGAAAAAGGGGATTTGGGAAAAAGCAGCGGGGAAAATTCTCAAGGTGGAAGTTCTGACGATTTGCCGACTTTGGTGGAAAGATATCAAGAGCAAAAACGAGATCCTTTGTCACGCTTGATGTCGAGTTCTGATCTGTGCTTTGGGTTGGAATCGAGTCGGCAATTTGCGATCGGGGCAATGTCGATGGATCTGTTGGAAAATGCACCGCCTAGCAGTACGGCGATTGACAATTATGTGAATCAATATATCCGATATTTGACTGCACACGAAGTCGGTCACACTCTGGGTTTGAGGCACAATTTTCACGGCAGTACGATGCTGCAACCGGATGAGTTGAACAATACTCAGATAACTCGCACTAAGGGTTTAACTGCGTCGGTGATGGATTACCTGCCGATTAATTTGGCACCTCCGGGAACTGTGCAGGGCGACTATTATCCAACGATTGTAGGGCCTTATGACGATTGGGCGATCGAGTACGGTTACAAAGTTCTTGGCGGCACAAACCCCAACAGCGATTTACCAGCGCTGCAACAAATTGCCAGCGGCGCGGGGGAACCGCAATTAGCTTACGCGCCGGATGAGGATACTGTTGACAATCTCGATCCCGCTGCTAATGCTTTCGATCTCAGCGGTAATATGCTGACGTATTCGCAATGGCAAATGGATAATGCTAGGGCGATGTGGAAGCGTTTAGAAAAGCGAATTCCGGTTGGGGAAGAGGGTTATAACGAACTGCGGGTGATGTTTGATTCGCTGTTCGGGTATTATGTCAATCAGGTGATGAATGCTACTTTGTACGTCGGCGGACAGTCGTTTAGTCGGATTCGCCCCGGAGATGTGAATGGGAAATTGCCGTTTGTGCCGATCGAACTTTCTCAGCAGCGAGAAGCTTTGGCTACATTGGACAAGTACGTATTTGCCCCGGATGCCTTTAGTTTTGCGCCGGATTTGCTGAATAAATTAGCACCTTCGCGTTGGGCTCGCTTGGGAAGTTCGGCTTTGGTGTTTCCTCTAGATTACCCGATCGGCGATCGAATTACTTTTTTGCAGCGATTTGTGCTGCGAGTTTTGCTATCTCCGGTGCGCTTGGCGAGGCTGCGGGATGCTGAGTTAAAATCTTCGCCGGAAAGCGCTTTAAGGTTGCCGGAAGTGTTTGATACGTTGCAAAAAGATATTTGGCAGGAGGTTTTGCAGCCGACAAATAAAAAGATGGAGATTTCGACTTTTAGGCGTTCTTTGCAGCGGGAACATTTGGCGATTTTGATCGGAATGGTTCTGCGAAAAACGAATGTTCCTGAAGATGCGCGGAGTTTGGCTTGGTACGAGTTGCGGCAGTTGCGGGAGGGTTTGAGTAAGAGTATTCGGAATTTGGACAGGAATGCGGATGCTTATACGCGGGCTCATTTGGAGGAAACGCGCGATCGAATTTCTAAAGTTTTGAATTCGCAGATTCAATCGAATTAATCTTATATAGGGCTTACGCATAGGGGCCAAGAAACCGGGTTTTTTACGAGAATATTTCGTTGCAGGCCGCAGATTTGGTAAAAAACCCGGTTTCTTAGAATCTCAGTCAACTTAAAATAATTAAATAAAGAAACCAGGTTTTCGTATGATAGTTTTTGACTCAAACACGGAGGAGATTATCCAATGGCAACCGCAAATCAACCCCTAGACCACTGGCGTGAAACGTTGGAGAAAATTCTCCAATATTATGCGGATCTTCCTTACACTTATGGGGATGTGATTACCTATTTGGTTGTCAGCCGCGATCGCAATCATTTTATGCTGATACATGAAGGTTGGGAAAATTATCTGCGAGTTCATGGTACTGTGGTTCACGCCGAAATCCGCAATGACAAAATCTGGATTCACTATGATGGCATTGAAGATGGAATTACTGACGAACTCGTCGCTGCTGGCGTGCCCAAAGACTGCATTGTTCTGGCTTTCCATCCACCGGAAGTTCGAGAGTATACTGGATATGCGATCGCATAGCTTCTGTGGAACTTGTATCGTATACGATAAATAAACATAACAGCCCTTATGCCTGCCAAAGACTTTTATCACGATACTGTCTGCACCGCCCTCATCAAAGACGGTTGGACAATTACTAACGATCCTTTCAAGCTCAGAGTTGGCGGACGTTCACTCTACGTTGATTTGGGCGCAAAAAAGCTCTTCGCAGCCGAGAAGCAAGGGCGCAAAATTGCCGTAGAAATCAAAAGCTTCCTGACCCATCACTTGTAAGCGAGTTAGAAAAGGCACTCGGTCAATACGATTTATACTATCTGATTATGGAGGATGAAGATCCAGAACGAGTCCTTTACCTAGCGATCGTCCAAACCGTATTTGCAGGTTTTTTCTCAGAAGAGATATGTCAAATGGTACTTCGTAAAAAAAGCATTAACCTGATTATTTTCGATTCAGAAACAGAGGAGATTGTTCAATGGATAGACTAAAATTTTATCAAGATACAGTTGAGAAAATTCTCAAAGATCATGCTGCTATCTCTTATAGTCATGGCGACATTCAGCAATATGTCATCATTGATGCCGAACGAACTCATTTTTTACTCTTCAATGAAGGTTGGGATCGTAAAAAGCGCGTTCACGGTTGCGTCACCCATGTCCAAATTATCGGAGACAAAATCTGGATTCATTATGATGGCATTGAAGATGGAATTACTGACGAACTTGTCGCCGCTGGTGTGCCCAAAGACCACATTGTTCTGGCTTTCCATCCACCGGAAGTTCGAGAGTATACTGGATATGCGATCGCATAGCATTGAAGCAGGAATTAAACGAACGAAAGAGCGACTTTCTTCATGCGTGCTGTAGAGATTGACCAAATAATTGTGGCTTTGGCAAAGGTTTACCCTCATCTAGCATCGATTCAGTTAAAAGTTCCAAAACCTCGCGGGCATTTTTTAATGCGTCTTCGTAAGTATCACCGTGGGTATGACAATAGTCTCCCCATTCTGGAAAACTAACGACATAGCACCGATCCTCATCTGACCACTGAATAATAATGGTGTAATGACTGTTCATCTATTTTCCTCCTCAATTTCAGCTAGTTGCTTGAGAGCATTGTCAACATCTTTTTCCTGATAGAGCTTGGCATCACCGCCGTCTTTTCCAGAGAGAGTTAGCTTTCCTGGTAGCATAGGATGTGACCATTTGGTGTGGCTCCCTTTAGCAGACTCACAAGCAAATCCTGCTTTCAATAATAGGCTTTTCAAATCCCTGATTTTTCTGGGCATCCGTTATTTACCTAGTTGTTGCTTCAAATCCCGGATAGCAGCGCTGGTGTTACGTTGGTAAGCAATTTCTACACAGCGGGCGATTCCCTTCGGGATAGCTTCGCTTAACGCACTTTGTAGATCGAAGTCGGGAAAATAGATGCTTTGGGTTTCAACTTGATAGTTTGCACCTTGCAGGCGATAAATTAATAGTTGTTGTTTCTTATATAGCCAGATTTCAGGAACCCGATAGGGAAGATAATCTTGCACATCCGAATAACTGGTGACATCAATTTCGATGACCAAATCTGGCGGCGGATCGTTTTGCCAATCAATCCGCTTTTTGCCACAAATGGCTTGCCAGTTGTTAATATAAAAGCAATAGTCTGGTTCAATTCCGCTTTCTTCGGGCACTGTCATGGTGATAGGAGTAAACGCATCGTATTCCCGCCCATCGCTATCTAGGATGGCTTTTACAATGTCAGCAATCAAGTTGGCATCTTTTCCGTGTACGGGTAAAGGTGACATCAGCAATACTTCTCCATTGCGATACTTCAGACGCGGAATAGAGCCATCTCCACGGCGATCGTACAAACTCTGATAATCTTGCCAGGTTGCAGGTAAGCGCACTACAGAACCCGCAGGCAATTGAATTTTTTCTGGTGATACGAGGGCAAACATGGTCTAAACTCCCTTTTTACTACGAATCATTGTGAGGTGGATGTAGATCGATAGAATGCAGGACTCACAGCAACCATTGGCGCGTTGTTTAATGAATTGTCGTTGCTGCTGTGTGAGGCGGGATTCAGACATAATCAACGATATCGGGATGAGGATTGATGCCGAGGGTCTGCATGAAGTCTGTCAGAGGTTGGTTGCGGAAGGTTGCGAGTTGAATTAAGGCTTGAATGCGGGTAACGTTGAGTTGTTCAAGTCGATCGCTCATTTGGATCAGTTGCTCGTGTTCTTCGGGAGTCAGGGTTTCGGCATGACGCTTGGC
>JBBSNU010000427.1:0-4999 GCA_038260455.1 Chroococcales cyanobacterium
GGGGTTGGCTGTGCACGCTGGGGTAAAATCGGCTTTGGCGAGTTTGTGGTATGTGTCAGATGCTGGTACTTTGGGGCTGATGACTGAGTTTTACCAGCAGTTGCGTACTGCGCCGATTAAGGCTGAGGCTTTGCGTCAAGCGCAGTTGGCGATGTTGCGGGGGGAAGTGCGGTTGCAGGATGGTTATTTGGTGCGATCGGGCAACAATCAAGCTCTGCCTTTGCCTGCGGAGTTGGCCGCCAGGGGCGATCGTAATTTGTCGCATCCTTATTATTGGGCTGCTTTTACCATGATTGGTTCGCCTTGGTAATATAGTTTTGGTTAAATCTCTTGCTTCTTATGCCGAAATTTGAAGACCAACTCGACATAGTTTATGCTAGCGATCGCGCCTGCTGGCGGCAATGGTTGGAGCAAAACTATGGAAATGCGATCGGAGTTTGGCTGGTTTACTACAAAGTCAAAAGTGGCATACCAAGCGTGCGATACAGCGAAGCAGTCAAAGAAGCACTTTGCTTTGGTTGGATTGACAGCAAAGTCAAATCCTTGGATGCAGAGAGTTACCAACAAATCTTCACGCCTCGAAAACCAAAAAGCGTCTGGTCAAAATTGAACAAGCAATATATCGCAGAATTAATCGCCGAAGGGAAGATGACGGAAGCTGGGTTAGAAAAAATTATAGCAGCAAAACAAGATGGCTCATGGACAAGCTTAGATTTGATTGAAGCATTAGTAATTCCAGCAGACTTAAAACAAGCTTTAGAAACGGACGATGCTGCAAACAGAAACTTTGCAGCATTCAACAAAACAACTAAAAAAAATATTTTATTTTGGATTCAAAGTTCTAAACGCCCAGAGACAAGATTGAGCAGAATCGAGAAAACTATATGTTCGGCCGCACAAAACAAAAATCCCTTGATTCGCTAGTATACCAGATCGAACTATACACTAAAAATTTAGAAAATGTTCCACACCATTCTTGTCGCAGGAGCAAGTCGCGGAATTGGGCTGGCGGTTGCCCAGCACCTCGCGCCGAAGTCTCGCCGTTTGCTAGCCGTATCCCGCACGCCTTCACCAATTGGCGAATGGATAAGTGCTGACTTGTCAGATTTGACTGGTATTGAGACAGCAGTGCAGGCAATTAACAGCGATGTACTCGACGCCTTGCTGTACGTGGGAGGTACTTGGGAAACTAATGCTTTTACCAACCAATATTGTTTTGAAAACTGTTCGGATGAAGATATTGCACGAGTCATTGCTGTGAACTTGATTGCACCAATTCGACTGGTTAAGGGGCTGTTGCCTGCACTCAGGCGATCGGACAATCCGAAAATAGTGTTTATGGGCGCTTTGTCGGGGCGCGATAATTTCCCTGCCCGCGAGGTTGCAAATTCAGCATCCAAGTTTGGATTGCGAGGAGTGGTTCACGCGCTGCGGGAGGAATTGCGATCGCAACAAATAGGTGTCACCGTAATTAATCCGGGCAATGTGGGAACGCCGGAGGTACTGGGGGATCTGGAAGCGGAAGGAATGCTGGGCGGTCATGCAATTCCACTCGCTGACCTACTTTGTATTATCGACTGCGTGTTGTCCTTATCGCGTGCAACTTGCGTCAAAGAAATCGATTTACCTGCAATGCTTGGCACAGGGGCCTGATCGGGTGTGTAATATTATGTCCCCTTAATTACCCGCAATCAAAACGTTTCGTAGTAAGGACTTTAGCCATCAGAAAAACAAGGACTGAAGTCCTCACTACGAACCAATCTGTTCGATCGTGAGGACTTTAGCCATCAGAAAAACAAAGACTAAAGTCCTCACTACAAAGCAATTTCACTAATTGCTAGCTGCTATTTGACTCAAGCGTTTGAGGATGCGGAGCACGTCATAAAGTTCGTTACCGGGGTTGCGGGTGAGATACCCCTTAGATGTAGTATATCGCGGTGATTCTCCTTGGACTAACTTGACAAAAATGAAACTGCCACCTGTAGCAATCATGCCGTAACTAGGGCGATCGGGATTGGGATTTGCCAGCATATAAGCTAAGATTTGCGCCAGCCCCGCTTCGATGGAAAATGAAACTCGTTTCGATTCGATTACCATCAGCCACAACTGGTCTTTCAAAACTAAAGTGTCTATGCTACCTTTGATGATTACCCCTTCGTCTTCTTCGGAAATTTCGACAGATTTTTCCGGTTTAATGTAGAAAGGATACAGGTAAAACTCGCCAGCAAATAACAGCGGAGAGACGATCGACAAACTGATGGTTTTTTCCAGCATCGGCGGATACTCGAGCAAATTGAAGTAACCGGCTTTGATCTGATCTAGCTGTCGTTTTTGAAAGTCGGTGATTTCTGGTAACTCATCTTGCCATTCTCGAAAAAATTGGTCGTCTGTGACAAGTTGCAGGTCAAAAAGTGTTTTTAATTCTGCTAATGTGACATTTTGAGCTTGAATTGTTTGAACCATAATTTTGATTGACTAATTCCATTTTTACAAAGTCTTGCTACACACAAAGTGTTGGAGTGAAACGGAGGGTTGTTTACACTAACCCTGTTTTTAAGGTGCGTCACTGTGAGATTGTCTATCTGCAAGTTAGGGATTTTTCATGGTGACGCACTCTACGACATCCAGTTCTTAACTTCTAATTTTACTGCACTTGTTTGATTCTGTTGAGCGCGTCTTGATACGCACTTGTTCTCCCGCCTTGCTTGTAAAGTTCTGCTGCTTTCTGAAAGTCGGCAATTGCTTTCGGTTTGTCTTCTGTTGCCAGGTAAGCTAAAGCTCGGTTGTAGTAAGCGTCGGCAAAACCGGGATTGGCTGCGATCGCCTGCGTGTATGCTTGAATAGCAGTGGAACCGCGTGTGGGTTCGGGTTGGGGCAAGCCAGAAGTGATGAAAGTGCGGGCATTACCGATATTAAAATACAATTCTGGGGTATATTTGGGCTTGAAAGCCAGTGCTCTGTTGAAATCGGCGATCGCCTCCCAAGCATCTCCTTGATCTAACCGCGAAAGTCCTCGAAAATAATAGGCTTGGGCATCTTGCGGATTGGCTGTGGATACCGGGCCGATAGTTGCGGGAGTATTGTCTACTTTCAACTCAGATTTGTTCATTCCCGCCGCCACTAACTTCGCGATAAATGTATTGATGGGAACTGCAGCATTAAATCCGGTTTTGATCGGGGCGACTTCGCCGGAACTGGTTTGGGCAAAACCGAATTCGCCTTGTCCGTGCAAACCGACCACTCGGCCTTCGGAATCGAAAACTGGGCCGCCGCTCATACCGCTCCAAGTTACTGCCTGATACCGCAAATTGTAACCTTCGGGGCGGTTGTGCGGGCGGCTGGTAACGAGTCCGGGAGAGAGTTCTGGTTCTCTTTCTGCGCCGAACAGTCCGCCGGTAGCGGGATAGCCGTAAACGTAAATTTGACTGCCGATGACGGCTAGATCGGAATCTGCGATCGTCGCAACTGGATATTCTTCGGGACTTTCAAATTTGACTACTGCTAAATCCGCGTCTGTTGCGGCTGTTTGCAAGCGGGTGACTGCGGTTGCTTGATAGTTTTTGCCGATCGACGTGCGAACGGTATATTTCACGTCTGCTTTTTCTACAACGTGGTTGACTGTTAAAACTGTGTAAGTTTTGCCTGTTTTGGCAATAATGACGCCTGAACCGTCTCCAAGGGAACTGTTAATTTGTACTGTCAGCGGCCCGGCAATGTTGGCGACTTCTTGGGCTGTTTTGGCGATCGCAGGTTGGCTAATGACTATGGTTAAGGCTGCGGTGGTTCCTGCTAGCAAGGTGCTTAAGGTGTCGAAACGAGAAAAATTTATATTCATGGTATTAGTGATTTGACGTAAAGGCGATCGGCTTTGTTCTTTAGTGATAATTTTACTCGCTTTTTTGTTCCGCAATTTCCCGATCTCGGCCTCGGACACGCGATTGCCGTTTCTCTACAGATGCTGCTTGGCGCAGGATGCCCATCCTACTTATTAAAACGCAACAATACATGAGTCAAACTCAGTGCTTAGTTCTTCTTTCGTCATCGTTCCCCGTGCGACTTGCATGACTAAATCATAAGCTCGATCGTCCGTTAAATTTAGAGTGCAACCATTCAATCGCAAAAAGGTATCTGCCACAGCAAAAGCCGTTCTTTTGCCGTCCATAAATGGATGATTCATCGCTAGGTGGTAGAGATAGGCGGCAGCTTGTTCGCTAATTGTTGGATGCAAAAGTTGACCGCCAAAAGTTGCTTGAGGTTGAGCCAAAGCTGACTCTAACAAGCCTTCGTCTCTAACGCCGGAAGTGCCGCCAAATCTTTCTATCTGTCTGGCGTGGATACTTAAAACCATACTTGTGCTGACAAAATTAGGAGTTTGCAAGGCGACGATAAACCTCCTTTCTTTCGCGTTCTGAATCTAGATATGCCTGCCATGTTTTGGATTCTAGTTTTTGTTCTTCCTCAGTTTTCAAGGAAAGTACAAATTCAAGCACTTTCAGCAGCAACGGTTCTGGTACTTGGTCAAGTTCTTGAAGAAGTTGGTCTTTTGCGGTCATGTTTCCTCCTAGTTATTTTACAACCATTTTACAACTTACAGAGCAGATAATCAAGGGCTACCCGTAAAACTCGGCGGTTGAAACCGCTGCTAAACAAACGAAGTCGGCCGACGCCGACTGAAGAGAATTCGGCGGTTGAAACCGCTGCTAGACAAACGAAGTCGGCCAACGCCGACTGCAGGTTAGAGTACAATACGGTTCACTTAAGATTGTCATTGCGAGGAACGAAGCAATCGCAGTATCTATTTTTCATGGTTTTTTACCACCAGAATCGTCTTAAGTAAACCGTATTGGGTTAGAGTAAAGGTAATTGCTCAACCCCCTTGACAAGAAAACGAGAAAGACATTAGATAAAGGAATGGAAAAACTCCCCGACTTAAAGCAACTATCGAACGAGGCAAAAGAAGCCTTGATAGTAGAGCTATGGCAGGAAATCCAAAAACTCA
>JBBSNU010000428.1:0-4997 GCA_038260455.1 Chroococcales cyanobacterium
AAACAAACTCCATCGACGGCTACGCTGTCCCCAATGGCTAAATCTTGTAAAATCTGGTAGGAGTTGCTTGAGGTGCAGGAAATTTGGAAGTAGTCGTTACCTAGTGACTTCAGTTTTCCGAGAGATTGAATTAGTCCTGTAAACATAGTTATTTTTTCGTATTTCGCTGACAATATTTACGCATTGAGCCTCCCAACCCCCGATTCCGAATGGCTTTCAGGTTCCCGCCTCTGGTTCGGAGATCGATCGCAGCGGCGATTCTTGAAGAGGGATAGCTTCGCTTCACGGCTTTTGATATCGTGTCCGGTCAATTGACAGATCTAAAATTGGTTCGTAGTGCGGACTTTAGTCCGCAATCCCGGAGCGGAATAAAGTCCGCACTACGAACTGTTTTTGTTACGATCGTAGACCGGATGTGATATGAACCCGCAGCGCGCGTAAGTCCTGGCTTATTTACATCAAACCACAGACACAAACCAGATGCAGGAGCTTTTACCCTGCCCGTCTTCGGATCAATCCGTCTCAAATCTAAAACTTGTTCTGAGCGAAGTCGAAGAATCTAAAATCTAAAATCTAAAATCGATCGACTGATGCCGATCCGTTGCAGATTCAGGCGAAGATCGAGTCATACTGGATTTAGCAGGTCATTTTTATGTCCAAGTTCTCTACTGCCTTACAGTTTCTTAATTCTATGAGGCCGATCGAATGATTGAAATGAAAGTCGCTGGAATTGCCTTAGATGCAGCCACGCGCAGCCCTATTGTCCTATTGAGAGACGCTACTGAGCGACGCGCTTTGCCTATTTATATCGGTCAGGAGCAGGCAAAGGCTATTATTAGCGCTCTCGAAGGCAGCAAGCCTCCTCGACCCTTAACTCACGATCTGATGGTCTCTTTTTTAGAGGCCTGGAGTGTTACTTTGGAGCGGATAGTGATTCACTCGCTGCAAGATAACACGTTCTATGCCGTGCTGATTGTCCGTCAGGGAGAAGTTAAAAAAGAGATCGATGCCCGACCCAGTGACGCGATCGCCCTCGCGCTACGCACGAATACCCCCATCTGGGTGATGGAAGAAGTCGTCGCCGATGCTTCGATACCGGTCGATCGAGATGCTGATGAGGCCGAACGCCGCGCCTTCCGGGAATTTATCTCAAACCTCCGCCCGGAGGATTTGATCAAGAGAAGCGGATTCAGCCAGGGCGAAACTTCCTAAAATTTATGCGCTATCGACGGTTTGGCAAAACGCAGTTGCACCTGTCTGTATTTTCCTTGGGAACCATGCGCTATTTGGCTTCTGAGGAAATTGCCCGTCAGACTGTACAACAGGCGGTGTCTATGGGAATCAATCACCTGGAAACGGCGGCGGGTTACGGTTGCAGCGAGGAATATCTCGGCGCGGCCCTCTCGGCTGGTTTGTCGATCGATCGATCGCGCTTCCACATCACTACAAAAATCCCCCCAACGGACGATGCTGCAGCAATGGAACGCTGCATCGACTCGTCTCTCAAACGCTTGAACCTAGACTATATCGACTGTCTGGCAATTCACGGTTTGAATCTTTGGGAACATTTGGCGATTGTGCGATCGCCCGCAGGCTGCATGAGGGCCGTACAAAAAGCCCTCGCTGATGGCAGAATTCGGCACGTCGGTTTTTCGACTCACGGGCCTCTGGATCTGATTTTGGCGGCAATTAATACAGATTTGTTTGAATTTGTCAACCTGCATTATTACTATTTTTTTCAGCGCCACGCCCCGGCAATTCAACTCGCCAAAGACAAAGATATGGGCGTTTTCATCATTTCCCCGGCAGACAAAGGAGGGCAACTCTACACGCCCCCGGAAACTCTCGCAAAATTGTGCTCGCCTTTCTCGCCTTTAGAGTTGAACTATCGGTTTTTGCTGAGCGATACTAGGATTGGGACTGTGAGCGTGGGGGCTGCAAATCCGAGGGAATTGGAACAACCTCTGAAATATTGCGATCGCGACTTTCCCCTCACCGACTGCGAAATCGCTCAGTTTGCGAAGTTAGAATCAGCTATTGCCGATCGTTTGGCAACCGACAAATGCAGCCAGTGCTATGCCTGTTTGCCTTGCCCGGAAAACATCAACATTCCCGAAGTGTTGCGGCTTCGCAATCTCGCCGTTGGCTGCGACATGACGGACTTTGGTAAATACCGCTACGCGATGTTTGAAAATGCCGGCCACTGGTTTCCCGGCAACAAAGGCAACCGCTGCACCGATTGCGGCGAATGTTTGCCCAGATGCCCCGAAGAGTTGGACATCCCAACTCTGCTAAAAGATACTCATCAACGGCTAGGCGGTAAAGCAGGGAGGCGGTTGTGGGATTGAGGCGAAGCAGCCAAAACAGGGAAAAGGTCGATCGAGCCGATCGTCGAGTGATGCCAGAATTAGGTTAGACTTTTTTTAAGTAAATTTACGATACAGTCGATCGAAAAACTACCGAAGTTGGGGACTGCCTTCAGTAGTATCCCAATTTTGCAAAAAGAGTTTTTGTTAGAGTGCGAGCAAAATTCTTGTTTGCAGATGTTTTAGCTACCAAAATTCTCGCACGGAGTGTTAAATGGAGCATTTCCAACTTTCAAAAAAGCATTTTTTATGATAGCGCTGTCCCCGAAAAGCGAGTCTTGCAAGTGAGTTATTATATCGGTTCGTAGTGCGGACTTTAGTCCGCAGCTTAAGAGCGGACTGAAGTCCACACTACGAACCTTTTTTGTTAGGGTAATTGAGCGGACGCGATATTAAGCTCGCACTCAAAGGAAAAAATGCTTTTTACTAAGCGCCAGAGGCTGCACTTGATAATTCCAGATTGAATGTATCGCGTGTCATCTAGAACCGATTCTGCATCTACTACTATGGCTCAAAATCAGTTAAATGACAGTCAGCTAAATTGTCCGCAGCTAACTCAAGTTGCGACTTCTGAAAGACTTAAAGCAACTTCCAAACCGCACACCTACAATTTGTCTGTCACCCGAAAACAGTTAATCGGACTACTGGCTTTACAAACAATATTGCCAGTCGGTTTAACGGGAGCAGCATTTTTGCTAACATCAGCAGTTGGCAGAAATCAACTACAAAATCAAGCTAAATCAGAATTGAGCCTTAGTGAAATTAACGACAATCTTGAACTAGAGCGCGCCGTCCACCGTTTGCAAAACTCATCTGAAAGCAAAATTATCGCCCAAACAGCCGCAATTTATAACAGCGATAAAAAGATATCAAATTTACAAAAATTTATCAAGCCAATTCTTGAAAATCAAGTTAAAATAGGCGAAATAGACGGCGCGGCTTTAGTTGCAAAAAATCGGCAAGTTGTGGTTAGCATCAACCCCAACCAGAAGCTAAAAAGTTTTAAAATAGAAAAAATAGTCGATCGAGTATTTGCGGCAAAAGAGCCAATTAGCGCCACCGAAATTATTGCTAAATCAGCAATTCAGAAACAATTGGGATATTTGCCACCAGCGGGCGATCGCCCTGCGGTAGTCCGCTACGCAGCAATTCCAGTAAAAGATCCCAAAAATCAGACAGTGATTGCTGCCTTAGTGTTGGGGAAAATTCAGAATCAAATGCCGGCAGTTGCTAGCAGCGAAACTGTCAATTTACAAAGCGGCGGATATCGCGCTATCTACACACCGCTGGCTGACGGTAAATTTGTTTTGGCAAGCGCGCAAACACTTACAAAAAATCAAGAATTGCCAGATTTGCTGGCAGACAAATCTTTGCTAATATCTGCCCTCGCCGCCGACGGCAAACCAGTCGCCGCCCAGGTAAAAACAAACAGTCAAACTTATATCGTAGCAGCCCGCTCCCTGGACAATTTAGCCGGAAAACCGGCAGCAATTTTAGTGCGGGGCATTCCCAAAAATTCTGAAATTTGGTGGGAGAACAATTGGCTGCTGCTGGCACTATCTGCGACAGTCGCCCCCGTAGTTTTGGCAGTTGCAGTCGCCCGCCGGATTGCCAAACCAGCTAACTCTGTTTTACCAACAACAGATGGGAATTGGGCATCTAATTCTACGGCACAACCGCTGCTGCAATCGGGGAAGTTCGATCGCGCTTCTGACAATTTATCCGATCATTTAAATTTGGGGGAATTCGGTTTATTATCAAAAACACCGAGTTTAGACGGTCAATTAGCGCTTAATTTTCAACATCACAATTTTTCGGGCGATGGAGTAAAAATCGCCAATCCCGAAATTCCGCTAACTTTCCCACCCCTAGAATTGCCGGCAAATTGGGCATCAAAGCAGTCGCTGCCGGAAAGTACAGAAATAGAAAAAAGCGCGATCGCCTTAAACCAAGTCCAAGAAGCTTGGCAAGATTTAAATCGCGTCAACTTGGACTTGCAGCGAGAAATAGTCGATCGCCAAAATACTCAAAAAGCCCTGCGAAAAAGCGAAGCACTGCTACAAGCGATTTTAGACAACTCAACAGCAATGATTTACATCAAAGATGTTAACGGAAAATACCTGCTCACAAACAGCCATTTTGACAATTTGTTCCACATGACAAAAGAACAAATAACAGGCAAAACTGACAGCGATATTTTTCCCGAAGACAAAGCAGCAGCGAGGGCAGAAAACGATTTGAAAGTTCTCGAAACTGGCTCGCCCCTAAGCATTGAAGAAGTCATCCCTCAAGACGACGGGCCGCACACTTATATTTCTCTCAAGTTTCCCCTCTGCAATTCCAAAGGCAAAGCTTATGCAGTCGGTACAATTTCTACAGATGTGAGCGATCGCAAAAAAGCCGAACTCACCCTAGAAAAAGCTAAAGCAGAACTAGAAATAGAAGTCGAACAGCGCACGCTATTCCTCAAACAAGCTAACCAATTATTGCAGTTTGAACTGGCGGCTAAGGCCCGCGGGGCGATCGCCGTCAGACAAATGACCGCCCAGGTAGCCCGACACGCCAGAACAGTTGACGGCATTCTCGGCGCTTCCCTCGATTTAATTTTTTTGGTCGATCGATCGGGAAAAT
>JBBSNU010000429.1:0-4992 GCA_038260455.1 Chroococcales cyanobacterium
CGATCCCATCCGCGTCAGTCAATTTGTAGAAGCCGCCCGTCGCAGCTTTTCCGAGAAAGAGCTCGAACAAGAAAACAAAAACGCTAATGGTTCGAGAGGGCTAACAGCGGAACCGGGCAAAGTCACAAGTAAAAAGTAAAATGGGAATTGTTGACTGTTGACTGTTGGCAGTTGGCAGTTGGCAGTAGTCATCAGTTATCAGTCATCAGTCATTAGTTAACAATTAACAGTCAACAATTAACAGTCAACAGTCAACAGTCAACAATTAACAGTCAACAGTCAACAGTCAACAGTCAACAGTCAACAGTCAACAATTCCCAATTACCAAATCAAAAAAATGATTCGCCGACGTTCAACCCCTTGGATTCATCGCTGGTCTAGGACGGTGATGGCAGCGATCGCAGCCATCGGCGTCGTAGAAACGGCCTATCTGACGATCGCTAAATTCACAACAGGCTCAGTTATTTGTCCCACCAGCGGATGCGACAAAGTTCTCAACAGTCCCTACGCTACAGTAGGCGGCACAGTGCCTTTAAGTTTATTAGGTTGCCTCGCTTACCTGAGCATCGCAATTCTGGCACTCGCTCCCAAAGCCGTCAATCCCGACAACAACAAACGACTGCACTCTCAACTGGAAAATTGGACTTGGCAAGCCCTATTTATCATCACCGCTGCGATGCTAATATTCAGCAGCTATTTGGTGTATTTGATGGCTTTTGAAATTAAGGAGTTGTGCATTTACTGCATCAGTTCCGCCCTATTTTCCCTGTCGCTGTTTGTGCTGGTGCTAGTCGGGCGCGACTGGGAAGATATCGGACAATTGGTGTTTACAGGCATTTTGGTAGCGATGGTAAGTTCGATCGGCGCTTTAGCGCTCTACAACAGCGTCAGCTCACCCGCTCCTTTTGTTTCTTCTACCCCCGGAATTTTACCCCCTGCAGTCACCACAACCTCCGGGCCCGCACAAATTGCTTTAGCCCGCCACCTCCGACAAATCGGCGCTAAAGAATATGGCGCTTACTGGTGTCCCCACTGTCACGATCAAAAAATGCTGTTCGGGAAAGAAGCAGCCAAAATAGTTGATTATTTTGAATGCGATCCCAAAGGGCAAAATTCCCGCGCTGAAATTTGCCAAGCTGCTGCTGCAAATATTAAAGGTTTCCCTACTTGGGAAATTCAAGGTCAGTTTTATTCGGGGACGCAAACTTTGGATAAACTCGCTGAGTTATCCGGTTACACTGGCCCGCGCAACTTTCAAAACTGACTTTGACATACGATCCTAGAGTTCACTGCTGTTAGCCGTTTGGGAACTCCCCCTTGCTCCTTTTACCAGTTTTGGCTAACAGTTTAGGTTAGTTTTGCGATGTGCTTTCCCTCTTGTTCATTACGTTACCTACCGACTGGTTAGCTGGCTGGCAACTGCTCAATAAACTCTCGATAAAACTGCTCGTGGGAACCTGCAAAATTATCCATTCCCTCCTTTGTTAAATATCCACGCTTACCAGTGTGCGGATTCTTCACGTAGCTATCAATCACCTTTGAAGGCTTGGGGTTCTCGCTCCAACTAATATTGAATGCCGCATACTTCGGGAAAAAGGTCATCCCTGCACAAGCATCAATGTGATCGTGTATCCACCAGGCCAACGCTGTCCAATCTTGAGTGCGCTCATAGTAAGGGATAAATGAAGTGACGACAATACAAGCTGTTGCTCCCATGTACCCATCAGTATCTTTGACATCCCAGATATGTACTGCATAGTTTGACTCATTGCTAGCGCAGTTATATTGGTTGCTATTCTCTGCTCCTTTGACGTTGACAGCACAAGAGCGATAGGCCGAACGAATACTGATCCTGCCCAGAGCGTCTTGAATTGGCTCAAGTACCTGCTCGCACAGTTTCCTTCCTGCCGCGATCGCCAAATCAGGACAATCTGGAATATTAGGTATACCTTCAATTTGAGAGATTTCTGAATAAAGAAACTCACGCATAAAAAAACTTTTAGAGAGTTGAACACGTCCTAACTCTTCCAAAACTTTAACAGTTTGTGGCTTTCTCATACCTGGTACTATCGCAATTTTCACAACTGGGGAGATTAATTGACTATCTTAATATAATCGTCCACCTCAATCGATATCTAATATCGCTCCGGTCGTAAATCCATTCTTAATCAAGTAGGCTACCGCCTGACCGATTTCATCCGGTTTTCCAACCCGTCCGATTTGTTTTTGGGTTTGTTTGTATGAAAACCTAACAATCCAGCCACCTTTGACAAATCGGCGCTATAGATTTTCTAATTTTATCACTTTTCAGGCGTTGATCTCGCTCTGCTTCTCTGGCTTTTTTTAAGAACATCACATGAGAAATGAGTTGGTACTTGTATAGTTTATGTAAAATTTGCCAATAATAGGGGCAACTGCGAATCAATAGGCAGCAGGCAGCACTTAACGACTGAAGTGTCAGTCAGGGTGCTGAAATAGAAGGATGAATCAACCTTACGGGGGTTGGAACTCGATCGCCTGCACCGAAAAACCAAAAAATTGGATAATCTAAAATCTAAAATCTAAAATCTAAAATCGAGCCGATCGCCCAGAAGATATAAAAGCTATATGTATTAGTAGCTTAGATGCTCGAAGGGCGAGACAAAAACTCCCAAAATATGATAGAAACTATCAAAAAATGGCTCGATCGAGAACGCAGAGTATTGATTACTGCCAGTACCGTTGCCGGTACAGTGATTTTACTGCGCTGGTTCGGATTTTTGCAGGTGTGGGAATGGACTGCTTTCGACCACTTTGTGCGCGGGCGGCCAGCCGAACCAATTGACTCGCGCATCGCTATTGTCGAAATCAAAGAAGCTGACTTGCAAAAATACGGCTACCCAATTTCCGATGCTGTATTGGCTCAATTGCTGCAAAAATTGCACGCTGGCAAGCCGCGGGCGATCGGCATCGACGTTTACCGAGATTTGCCGACTCAACCGGGTAACGCCGAATTGCTCAAAACTTTTAAAACTATCCCCAACTTAATCGGCATTGAATTGATCCCAGACGAAAGCAGGATTGGAGTTCAGCCCCCTCCTGTACTTGACAAACTCTCGCGCGTCGGTTTCAACAACGTTGTCATCGATGCTGACGGTAAAGTGCGCCGAGCTTTGCTTTACTCTTGGCCCGGAGACGGCAAAACTCATGAAAGCTTCGCGCTCAAACTGGCTTTGCTTTACCTCGAAGGCGAAGGGATTTCCCCTGAGCCAGCAACTGTCAATCCTAAATACTTGCAGTTAGGTAAGGGGGTGTTTCGACCTTTTGAGCCGAATGACGGTGCTTACGTGCGAGCAGACAGCCGCGGCTATCAAATTCTGGCTTCTCTGCGCGGCCCGATCGGCAGTTTCCGCACTGCATCGATGAGCGACGTGCTTTCTGGCAAAGTACCGGCGGATTTTGTGCGATCGCGCGCTGTCTTGATCGGCTCAACAGCCACCAGCCTCAAAGACTTTCAGCAAAATGCTTACAGTTCGGGTGTGTTTACTCCTCCGCAGCAAATACCGGGAGTCGAGCTTCAGGCTCATTTCTTGAGCCAAATTTTGAGTGCTGCCCTCGACGGGCGCGGGGGTATCAATGTCTGGCCCGAGGCTGCGGAGTTACTGTGGATTTTACTGTGGTCTTGGGCGGGCGCGAGTGTGAGCTGGAAGTTGCGATCGCTCGGGCGATCGGCTTGGTTTTTGTCAAGTATCTGTCTCGGTTTGAGTGCCAGTTTATACTTAGCTTTTTTAGCCGGTTGGTGGCTGCCGTTAATTCCTGCAATCCTCAGTCTTTTGGGTTCTGGCGTAGCAGTTGTCGGTTATCTAGCTCACTTGCAAGAAGAACTAAAACGCTCTAAAGAATTTTTACAATCGCTAATCGATACAATTCCAGATCCGATTTTTGTCAAAGATATAAATCACCGCTGGGTTGTGTTGAATCAGGCCTATTGTCGGTTAATCGGCTATCCTTTGGAAATTTTAACCCGTCGCACAGATTACGACTTATTTCCCCAAGCCGAAGCCGATATATTTTGGCAGCAAGACGAATTAGTATTACAAACTCAACAGCCGCAAGAAAATGAAGAATATTTTACTGACGCTCACGGAATTACGCATCTGATTGCGACTAAAAGAACCCTGCACAAAGATGCTGCCGGCAACTTATTTTTAGTCGGAGCGATCAGAGATATTACCGAGCGCAAACTCCGGGAAGACGCTTTAGAGCAAAAAAATGCTGAACTCAGCCACCAAGCTTCTCACGATGCTCTTACAGGTTTGCCCAACCGTAAAATGTTTTACGAATGCTTGCATCTATCTATAGAAAGAGCTTCTTGCAACCAAGAATTGGTAGCTTTACTGTTTTTAGATTTAGATGGATTTAAGTCGATCAACGACACTCTCGGACACAATGTGGGCGATTTGCTGTTAAAAGCAGTTGCCAGCAGGCTCAGAAAATGCTTGCGCGGCAGCGATATTATCTCGCGGCTGGGCGGCGACGAGTTCACAGTCATCCTGTCGGCAATTCCCGGTAGCGAGGAAGCTGCGAAAGTAGCTGAAAAAATTTGCGATGCCATCGTGCAGCCTTTTATTTTAGAAGAACATACAGTTTCTGTAACTACAAGTATTGGCATTAGTTTGTATCCAACTGACGGTCGAGAGTCAGAAATTTTAGTCAAAAATGCTGATGCTGCGATGTATCGTGCTAAGGAACGGGGGAAAAATCAATATCAATTTCTTGAGTAATTTATTGTCAGCCATCAGTCATCAGTCATTAGATAGACTTAGGATCGAAAACTTAATAACTTAAACATCTCCTATAGAACCCATTTGAGGTTCTTCCTTACTTACTATGCTAAATCAATAGCTAAATCAGTAAAAATATCGAAACAAATATATAGAAAAGTAAATCAAGTCCTTGTCCAGCTTGACATTTGGGCTAGTTTAATTGTTAATTATCAAAGAGCCACAAGAG
>JBBSNU010000430.1:0-4992 GCA_038260455.1 Chroococcales cyanobacterium
ACCGTGGGCGCATACTTGATATTTTTCAGTATAACCTTGAAACTGTTCGGTTAAATTCAGCACCGGAAAACCCTCGCGCGCGCCCAATTTTTCCAGCCGCCTATCGGGATAAAACAAATCCTGAATTTTGTTTTTTCTCATGAAATTTTTTCGCATCTGGGCATTCCGTTCAACCTGCATCGGATCGCCGATCGTCACGAGTAAAAAATCAGCATTTTTCTGCACGACTTGATTACGAATTTTCACAATCAAACCTTCTGTGACCCTCCAGGCATCTTCCCAAGCTGCATCTTCAGGTGCCTTGAAGTTTTTGGTACTCAAAGCGGAAAAATCGGCAGATAACTGCCGCTTTTTTTGGTCTAAATTTATTTTTTTGATTACCTGCAAAATGCGCGAATTGTTGACGAGAAAACCGGGCAATCTATCTACGAATGAAACTGCTCTTGCGTTGCGGTCTATCGGTGCTAAATTGCGAAAAGACATATCCGGTACTAACTTGCCGCTAGCATTATACACAAAAAATGGTCGATAGTGGTCGTATTCTAGTTTGGGGGAATTGTTAATTACATCATTGCCAATAAAAAAGGCAAGAATTACAATATCAGGATTGTAATCCCACACTTTTTTTTGCAGCATTATCAATGCTTGAGCATTACTGTAACCCTGCACGCCGAAATTGATGACCTCAACATTTTGGCGTCCCTTAACAGCCTCGCAGTTGCCTAGCTTTCGTTCCAATTTCGACCAGAAAGTTTGTTCGACTGGTACGTGAATTGCTTCGGTGAAAGAATCGCCCAAAACTGCGATTCGGAGAGTATTGGGAGGTTTTGCTTTTGTGTGTTCGCGATCGCGCAAACCCTCACTATTCACCTGCACAAAACTCTCACCTTCGCCGTTCCACTCCCCCGACACACCGGGTTTGAGCTTCCAGCCCAAATCGGGATCGGCAGTGTGGAAACCTGTGGGTGCAGAGTCTGCGACATCAGGAATTTTTGGGTAGCCCTCAACTCTAGCAACTCGCAATCCAACTTCACTAATTACCACCCCCATCAATAAACTGCCGAGTATCAAACCTAAGTTGATACCCAAATTTTTCAACTTGCTCATTCTTTCAAAACAGCGTGTAAATAAACGGAGCAATCACAGAACCCTGACTCAATACAATCAAAGCTCCCAAAAATACTAAAGTTACAATTAAGGGTATCAGCCAATACTTTTGGCGTTCTTGCATAAACGCCCACAAATCTTTGATAAAGTCTAAAGTTGCTTCAAACACTTAGAAAGGACGCTCCATACTAACTTTTGTTCTTGTTTTGCTTGGGATGCGGTAGGTATCCATTTTCGGATTGAGTTTGCGCCGCATTGCATCTTCGCCGAAAATGTTTTTGAGCACTCCCATCGGCCAAACTATCAGGTAAAAAACTATCCCAAGGACGATCGGCGTTTCGATCTTGTTGAGGGTAAGTCCAAACCACATCCATGCGTGATAAACGGGATTCAGCGATTTCGGTGCAACCAATGCTAGCACAACTAGGACTGCGCCGATTGCCCAAGGCCACCAAGGTATAGAACCGCGCCGCAGTAAAGGTACTGCTAAACCGAACAGCACTGCTATTAAGCCGCCAATTAGTAGCCCGAAATCGCGCAGGCCTTTTTGATCGAGTTTTTTAATTTCGTCGCTCATGTTGAAGGAAGAAGGAAGAGGGAAGAAGGAAGAAGGAAGAGGGAAGAAGGAAGAGGGCCCTTCGGCTTCGCTCAGGGTGAAAAGAGGGAAGAAGGAAGAAGGAAGAATCTCAGCTAATGACAACTGCCAACTGTCAACTGTCAACTGTCAACTGTCAACTGACTAATCTAGTTCAAATTCATTTTTCCAAGCATCATCTTGTTTCCAAGGAATTTGTTCTGACTTGGGAATCAAGTAATTCTCTAAAACCAGATAATCCATTTCGGTTCGCATGAAACAGCGGTAAGCATCTTCGGGAGTACAAACAATGGGTTCGCCTCGGACGTTGAAAGAAGTATTTACCAAAATCGAACATCCCGATCGCTCTTCAAAATGGCTGATTAAGTCATAGTACCGAGGATTGGTTTCTTTGTGAACTGTTTGGATGCGAGCCGAGTAATCGACGTGGGTAACAGAGGGAATTTCCGATCGCGGAATGTTGAGCTTTTCAATGCCAAACAACTGCTCTTGTTCGGGAGTCATCGGAATACGGAGACTGGACTTGACAGGTGCTACTAATAGCATATAAGGACTGGAATGGTCAATCTCGAAATAATCCGCAACTCGTTCGGCTAAAATTGACGGTGCAAAAGGTCGAAATGATTCCCGATATTTAATTTTCAGGTTCATCACGGACTGCATTTTAGCATTGCGTGGATCGCCAATAATCGATCGCCCGCCCAGAGCCCGCGGCCCAAATTCCATCCGCCCTTGGAACCATCCGACGACATTTCCCTGTGCCAAAATTTCCGCCAACTGCGGCATCAATTCGGCATCGTCCAATCGGTGATAGCTAGCTTTGATAGCATCCAAATATTCAAGAATTTCTGCGTCTGTAAACCTTGGCCCCAAATAGGAACCGCGCATTTTGTCGTGACAAGTTAAATGAGCCACCGACTTCGCCACTGTTGCGACAGCTTGGTTCGCAGTCAGAACTTCAGTCCTTTCCTCGTTCGTAGTAAGGACTTCAGTCCTCTCTTGTTTAAGATTATTATTTGCGACAGGTAACTCATCAGAAACAGTACGAGTTTGTTCGCAATACTGATACCAAATCGCCAAAGCCGCGCCCAAAGCACCGCCAGCATCTCCCGCTGCTGGTTGAATCCAAATATCTTTAAAAATATTTTCCCGCAAAAGTCTGCCGTTAGCCACGCAGTTGAGAGCAACGCCGCCCGCGAGACAAAGATAATCGACATCCAATTCTTTTTTAACTGTTCTGCAAAGCCGCAAAACCACTTCTTCGGTAACAACTTGAATGGAAGCTGCAATGTCCATTTCCCGCTGAGTCAGTTGTCCTTCACCTTTACGCGGCGGCCCTTCAAACAGTTCGTCAAACTTCTTATTTGTCATGGTTAAGCCAACTGTGTAGTTGAAATAATCCATGTTTAAACGGAAAGTTCCGTCATCTTTGAGATCCATCAAATGGGTGAGAATTTTGTCTACATACTTGGGTTCGCCGTAGGGCGCTAAACCCATGAGTTTGTATTCACCAGAGTTGACTTTGAAGCCTGTGTAGTAGGTGAAAGCTGAATAAAGCAAACCTAGGGAGTGGGGAAAATCGATTTCCCACTGAGGTGTTAGTTGGTTGCCGTCTCCTAGCCAAACGGAGGTTGTGGCCCACTCGCCTACGCCGTCGAGGCACAAAACGGCGGCTTTTTGGAATGGGCTGGGGAAAAATGCTGAGGCTGCGTGGGATTGGTGGTGCTCGGTAAATAGCAGAGGTGGCAGTTTATTGGTTTTGCAGTTGGCTATTTCTGCGAGATCTCTTTTGAGCATGGTTTTGAGGTAAAGCTTTTCTTTCAGCCATATGGGCATGGCGGCTAGGAAAGAGCGAAAACCTTGGGGTGCGTAGGCTAAGTAGGTTTCGAGAAGGCGCTCGAATTTGACTAATGGTTTGTCGTAAAAGACTATGTGATCGACTTCCCGTAATTCTATGTTCGCTTCTTTTAGGCAATAGGCGATCGCATTCTTGGGAAATCTGGCGTCGTGCTTTTTGCGGGAAAATCTTTCTTCCTGCGCTGCGGCGATAATTTCTCCATCGCAAATTAAGGCTGCGGCGCTGTCATGGTAGTACGCCGAGATTCCAAGTATGTTCATCGCTCTCCTTACAAATCGCTATGCGCTCGTATCTGAGTATTTAGAATAGCAAATGATTATAGCTTTAGTGGTGCTGATTTGGAGTTGAGTTTTGCGATCGCCTCTAACTTTACCGAAATTGATGTCGGTGCGCGGCCCCTCGTCCGTCTGACACCAGCCAGCTAGCGCCTGCGAATCCTGCGCCCCCAAGCTCTTAAATAAGTGGCCGCGGGGAATTGATAAAATTCGCCTACCAACCACAGCACTATGCCTAAATGGGACAAAAAGGCTAAACCAGTCCAAGCTGCGGGCAGCCACGACAAGCGGCTGCCGGGAACCGGGGGAAAGTAGTAAGCTGAAAGTCCGAGTAAGGTGGTGGGAAGGAAGATGAGACCGATCGCTGCGGCAAAATAAGGCCATCCGAATTCTACGCCTTCGAGGTGTGCTCCTATCCATTTTTTGCCATTCCAGTGCCAAGTTACCGGCGGCTGGCGATCGGCCATTTTGAGCGATTGCCTTTCTTCGCTGGCGGTAAAAATGTGCTGGCAGAAGTTGCAAGCTAGGGCTTCCATCATCGGCATGGTAGCAATTTCACCGGTGCGACAGACGGGACAGGGATATGTATCTTGGGGGTTGAAAGGTCTGGTTGATTTTTTGAAAGTTTGCATGGATCGAGCGGTTTGTCAATATATTGAGCGATCTTAACAGAGTACAGAAATTGTATGTTGGGTGAGGGCGGGTTTTTGTAAGTCGCAGAATATTTGATAGGGACGGGTTGATCTATTCCTATTGTTCTAAGTAAAATAATATTTGTAGGGGCGGGTTTAGCCCAAAAAACTGTAAAATCACGAACAATCTACAGGCAAAACCCGCCCTCTCTCTCCACCATTAAGCGGTAGGGGCGGGTTTAGCGAAAAGACTTGTGTAATCACGAACAATCTACAGGCAAAACCCGCCCCGGCCCAACGCAAAATCCACAGACTTGGTGCAATAGATGGAGAAGAGAGGGCGGGTTTTGAATGAAATTATTGGTTGGGATGTTATGGATTGTGACTAAACCCGCCCCTTGTATCTTGAAAGAGACAGGCGATCGAACCGTAGACCGCAGGCTATCAAACCGCAGACACGGTTGTAATCAAACCGCAGACACGGTTGTAATCAAACCGGAACGGGAGTAAACATAAAGAAACCAT
>JBBSNU010000431.1:0-4963 GCA_038260455.1 Chroococcales cyanobacterium
CGACTGGGTGGTTGGTCTGGTTATAGTTCTCAGAGACCTCCGGGAATGCCTACCCTGGTTCACGGACTCCGGCTATTTGAATCCATCTTTTTGGGGTGGAAACTAGCTCATAATCCACTTGTGTGTACACGGTAGCCTTAACAAGGGGGGGTTGGGGGGGTTCCATAAGCCCCCCCTTAGCAAGGGGGGGTTGGGGGGGTTCTACACCGCTAATTCGGTTAAATGCTGCCAACAAAGCGGCAACTTCGGCTTCTCTACCGTAGAGTTTTTGGGGGATGAGGAGTTGACAGGCCCGATCGGCATTTCCGACAGTAAAATCAGATATATTGCCAGTAGCTTGTAGTTGCGCGAGACAAGTTTCGAGGTCAAACCTCAGCCCATCGGCGCTTTGATACCTATCTTCCGCCGTCTTAGCCAACAACTTCATCACAATGGCAGATATTGCTTCGGGAATTTCCGGCTGCAAACTGCGGGGCGTGGGGGGAATTTTAGCGATGTGACAGTGAACTAATTCTAAAGGGTCGATCGCGCTAAACGGCAATTCACCAGTCAGCATCTCGTAAAAAGTAACACCCAACGAATAAAAATCGCTGCGGTAATCAATTGCCCGATTCATTCTACCAGTTTGTTCCGGCGAAATATAAGCTAAGGTACCTTCGAGCAAATTGGGATAGCTGGGCGTTGCGTTTTCTCGAACCAAGCCCGAGGAGATGCTGAAGTCAGTAATTTTGACCTGATAGGTTTCGGGGTGGATAATAATATTGGGCGGTTTAATATCTTTGTGAATTATTTGCTTTTGATGAATTTTATCCAAACTTTTGGCTAGCCCAACGGCAATTTCGAGAAATTGTCTTAAGTCAAGTTTTGTAGTAGTTAAAAATTTAGAAAAAGCCAAGCCTCCAAAGTCTTCTAATGTCAGCGCCACACTATTTTGATGAGTTTCGAGGCGGTAGCAATTGACAATATCTTCGAGATTTCTGAGGTTTTTTCTGATTTTATATTCGTGTCTCAAGCGGGTAATCTCTTCCAGAGTTGGATACTCGCTTTTTAGGGTTTTAACGATGACTGGCAGATTATGTTTTTGCCAAATTCCCCGATAAATCACAGTATTGATACCAGAGTAAATTTTTTCGGTGATTTGATAGCCTGTTAGCAAAATCATAGTTTAATAAATTTGAATTTAAAGGGTTTGCAGCAAATTTGCACCAGTTGTGCTGTGGGCGGGAGTCGATCGCCTGTGTGAGAGGGGTGATCGGGGCGGGCGATCGGCCTCCCGAGACATACTCCACCTTACTCCAAGTCTCACAGCTTTGTCATTGGCTATTTAGCTTAATCTTTAAGTCGATCGCACTTGCGTATTATTGCCGATAAATCTTGTGCTTAATATCACATTGATAATGCCGACAGTTTAACCGCCTTCTTAATCTTCTTCTCTCTTTCTTCTGTCAAGTCAACTGTCAACTGTCAACTGTCAACTGTCAACTGTCAACTAATCATTGCGGGTTAAACCCTGAAGGCTAACTTGCAAAACCGACAAACCCAAAATCAACAAAAACAACACCAGCCCAATTGTACAAGCATAACCAATTTCCAAATCCTTAAAAGCCCGTTCATAAAGATAATAAACAACAGTCTTAGAACTATTGCGAGGCCCGCCCTGAGTCATAATATAAACTTCCTCAAAAACCTTAGTAGCAGAAATCGCCGAAATCACCGCCACCAAAACCAAATAAGGCTTCATCAGCGGCACAGTAATATCCCAATGTTTTCCCAAACCATCCGAACCATCAATAGCAGCCGCCTCATAAAGTTCTGCCGGAATAGATTGCAGCCCCGCCAAATAAATCACCATGTAATAACCCAACCCTTTCCAGACAGTAACTGCCATCACGCTAAAAATTGCCACCTTCGGATTAGCCAGCCAAGAAACCGGAGGTAAACCCAACAATTCCCCCAACTGATTCAGCAATCCAGTCTCAGCAAACAGCCACTTCCAAGCAATCCCGGCGACAACCATCGAAATCACCGCCGGCGTGTAGTATGCGGCGCGGAACCAGTTCATCCCCCGCAGCTTTTGATTGCACAAAATGGCCATTCCCAGCGGTAGAACAACCAATATAGGTACTACACAGATCAGATACAGCAGCGTATTGGTCAAAGTTTGCCAAAAAGTGCGATCGCGCCACAACCGCTCAAAATTCTTCAAACCCACCCACTGCGGCATTTGAGTTAAATCATATTCATAACTCGTAAAACTCAAATAAAAAGCTTGCACCGCCGGCCACAAAACAGTCAAACTCAAAATAAATAAAGCCGGAAACAAAAACAAATAAGGCGTCGAATAGCGGCGAACAAAACTAAAAGACATAATAATTAGTAATTGGTAATTGGTAATTAGTCCTCCGGGTGCTCTTCGGCGCACCTTACCCTACTCAAAAACTCGCATTTGTAGGGTGCTCTTCGGCGCACCGGCGCTGAGTCCTTGAAAACATTTCTTGTCCCCCCCTTATTAAGGGGGGTTAGGGGGGATCTAGACTTCGACGCCTACAAACAATTGTTATTTAACGCCAGAGAACAAACCCTGCCAATCTCCCGGAGAACTAGCATTTTCCCCCTCTTTCACCTCAAAAGTAACCTTGCAAGCCTGCGGTTCTTCCAAAGCCTGCACGCACAATTCTGCAATATCTTCCCGACTAACTTTCCCCCGAATATTGTCTCCTTGCTCGAATATCAAAGCTTTGCCGCCCGGTTCTTCAGTCAAAGCGCAAGGTCTGACAACAGTATAAGGTATGCCGCTCGATCGCACACAATCCTCCCCTTTCAACTTCCAAGTCAAAATTCCCCCCAACATATCATTCATCCTGACAGCCGGCGGTTCCTCTTCCAAATTGAGTCCAGGGCGGCCAGGGCGCGTAACTCCAGCCGAACTCACCATCACAAATCGCGGCAAAGTCTGCCCGCCATCAGCTTTAATAGATTCTAATTCCAGTTGAAAAACGCCCGGTGTAAATTTTGGATTCAGCCCGCCATCATATTCAAACTTGCTCAGCATTAGCTGAAAAGAATAAATACTACTAGCATCAAATTTCGAGCCATCTTTGACAGTTTTCGCCCGGAATACTGGAATTAACTTATCGAAGGGAACGGTGACAGTAATCCAAGTATTGTAAACAGTATCAAACGAATAGCAATAGCCAATGCCATCCCATTTAGCCTCGCTACGCACGATCAACTTGTAGCGCTTACCGTCCCCTTTTACCCGCAGTAGGAGGCCGCTAAATCCTGCGAGATTGACCGGAGGATCGAAGTTCCGGGTGCGGACGGAAGCAAAGCCGCCGGAGTTGGCGGTGGAAACATTGCCGGTGAAGATGGCTGTACTGTCTGTAAGGACGATCGAACTTTCGCTAGTGCCGCCCATCACAACATCGTCGAGAGCTCCCCAAGTTTCTTTTAAATCTTGGGTAGGTTTTGTGAAGTCAAAAATGATTTTTTCGCCTGCTTTAACGAGCTGGCTGCGAACAGCTTGCACTAAATTATTGATGCCTTTGTATTCAACTATTTCGGGAACATCCACAACTTCCGGCATATAAAACTTGATGCCTTGATAGTATTTTTCCCTCGTTGGGGTGTCTCCTTCTACTGGTTGAACTTTGGTGCCTGTGCAGCAGATAACTGCATCTACGCCCTCGGTTACTAAGGGCGTTAGCGTCTCGGCGACAGTGATATCTCCTTCGACTAATTCAACATTTTTGCCGAGAATTTCTGTTGCTCTTTTGGTATCTCTGACGAGACAGCGGACTTGATATCCCCGCTGTTGCAATCGCTTGACAACTCGCTTTCCCACGCCGCCGGTGGCACCAGCTACCAGTACCAGTTTGGGCTTGTCTTTTTTGTTGTTGCTGCTGCTTCCGAACAGTTGTTGCAGCCAGCTAATGCTGCCAATGAAGGGAATAACGCCGAAATAAGCCAAGGTTTTGACAAATCTGCCGGCATCCCATTGGGCGGTATTTTTTTCTGTCACAGTCGCTTCCTCAGAATGGGATCAAATCTACTTAGCTGCTTTTGTATTTTAGTCGAATTTTCGATTTGTGCATTTGGCGACGATCGCACTTTTTTTCATTTGACAATGGGTTTCCGATGAATTTGGCCCAAGGGAATCTCAATAATCAACTCGGTTCCCTCTCCGGGGGCAGAAATGCAGCTCAATTTGCCGCCGTGTTGTTCCACCACAATTTCCTGGGAAATTGTCAAACCTATTCCTGCACCTTTACCCACCGGTTTGGTGGAAAAAAACGGCTCAAATATTTTCTTGCGGACTGTTTCTTCCATACCCCAACCGTTGTCTTTTATCCTAACTGCTACGGCTTTCTCTCCCGGACAAACTTCTGTCACGATCCGAATTTGTCCGCTCTTAGCTGGCTCTTCTTCGCACCCGAATTGTGGCGATAAGTGCTTGTTGACAAAGGCATCTTCTAGGGCATCAATTGCATTTGTCAGTACATTCATAAACACTTGGTTAATCTCAACTGCGTAACACTCAACCAAAGGCAGAGAGCCATATTCTTTGATGAGATGAATTGCAGCGCGATTCCCTAGGGGATAGCTTTGCTTCACGGGCTTCGGTTTGAGTCGGTTGCTCAAAATCAACAAAGCGCTGTCCAATCCGTCGTGAATATCAACTGGTTTAATCTCTGCTTCGTCAATTCGAGAGAAATTTCGCAGCGACTGAACTATCTCGCGGATGCGGTTAGCTCCTACTTTCATTGAACCCAGCAACTTCGGTAAGTCTTCAGCTATAAACTCAACTTCTGCTGCTTCTATTTCTGCTTTAATTTCTGGCGAAGGCGAGGGATAGTGCTGTTCGTAAAGCCGCAATAAATTGATGAGTTTTTCGCTGTATTCGTTGGCATAGGTTAGATTTCCGTAGATGAAGTTAATCGGGTTAGTGACTTCATAGGCTACG
>JBBSNU010000432.1:0-4959 GCA_038260455.1 Chroococcales cyanobacterium
ATTAGACCTCTTGCAAAAATCCGAAAATACCCTGAAACCATCTGCGTCAATCGGTGTTGCATCTGCCCGATATCTGCGGTTGCTCTATGACTCGAAGATTTCTGCAAGAGGTCTATTAAGCTGTCGGGCACATTAAAACCAGCCCGCACCAAGAAAACAAAGGAGAGCTTCTGTCTTTTGCATTAATCAAGATAAGGAATGAAAATTTAATAACTTAAACAATTGCTCGTATTGCTCGTTACCAGGCTCTGCCTGGTAATGCATATCCAGAGGCTCTGCCTCCTTCTATCTCGCAACTTATACCAATTTCATAAAAAAGTAGCGCTAGATATTACCCCCCCAACCCCCCCTTAGTAAGGCGGGGGCTAAGACTTTATCCATAGCACATCTTGAGAAAAATGGTATTACAGGAGAGAGGACTGTAGCAAGTGCTTAAGTTATTATGTTTTCGATCCTAATGGAGTTGCAAGCTCTAGCTAAGACGAGCTAGTGCAGTGTCCGTGGGATCGTGTTTTGCATTTATAGTGCTGTCCCCGATCGCGAGTACAATACAAGAGCGGGGACAGCACTATCATAAAAAATGCTTTTTACAAAGCCCCAGATGCTCCCCTGTCCGTCCCACAAAAATCTTTTTTTTCTTGTGATACGTTGATACCCGCAGCGTCCCCAAAATTTTATCAAAAAAACTGAGGCAAGAAATATTCTCCTTAAACCCAATTTTTTGGTAATTCTTCCCGAAAAAAGGGAGAAAAATCAAACGATTTTTCCCCAAATTTTATTTGTGCCTCAAGCGCGAGCTCAAAACTAATCTAAATTCGAGTCGGGGTAATGATTGCGAATTTGTTCGGCTTCGGGACAATCGTCAGAAACTAGGGGATCGAAGTTAGTTCTCGACACCGAAGCCAACTTCTGGGACACAGCTCCAATACTCTCTAGACGCACCATTTCTTCCCAGGAGCTTAATTCGTCTTCTTCGTCGGTTTCGTAGCGCAGCGTGACTAGATCCCCTTCAATATCTAGGATACGAACGCGCTCTATCCAACGTTGCTGATCTCGAAGAAAAATAGAAACCTCACGACCATCACAACAGAGTTGATAGATTTTGCGCTGTAGCATTTGTCAGTTCTCCTGCGCAGTGTATTTGCTTAAAAAGATTGCCTGTTTACATTGACATACTCCCCAACCAAAAGGCATGGGGATTCTGGATTCAAATAGCTTTCAGCAAGCACAGCTTGCCTGATCTTGCCTAGTCCGATAGTGGATGCCCCAACCTATTTGAGATTTTTGGGATTTATAGAGTTGAGACCGGATTGTGACATCTGGCTAATCAACAATACGTAACTTATCATGAAAGCCGTCCTGTAAGGACTGGGTTCCTACGCCAATTGTTCCGTAACGTACTTTGGGTTTGACATCGGAAGGCACAGCCATATTGACTAGCCAGTTTCACGTTTTCTGAAAATTCAACACCCATCGGTGTTACTAAATTTGATTTTATCACTAAATCTATCCAGTACGCCATTTATCCGATCGCAGATTTTGCAGCCCCCGACATCTCTCGCCAGACGCATTTGCCAGAATAAATCCCAGAATCAGGACTTGAGGGAACGATCGCTGCCACAGCGACACCATACAAGCGACAATAGACACGGTTCGTAGTGCGGACTTCAGTCCGCTCAGTTCGTAGTGCGGACTTCAGTCCGCTCAGTTCTGGAATACCTGCATTCGACACGCGCGATCGAATCTTACTGCGGTTAATCGAGCCGACATGATACGACTCTTCGTCACTCGATCTCCCTGTCGCGGTGCTTGAGGCCGCGCACAAATGCTCTAGGATTGCACAGACCGCTTTTACATAGTTTGACACTCAAGCGGGCTAAAGCCGCTGAGATTCTTGATTCATAGAATCGACTTGCCGATGCAGAATTACTTCAACATCGGTAGCGGTCAACTCTCCACAAGCGTTCGGAGTATCGCTACCCCAAGTTCCGGTATGCCCTACCGTACTTAATCCCCGACTTAGGATGTTCTTGGCTGCGTTGTGATCTCTGTCTAAAACACATCCGCACCTACAAGCGTGGGTTCGTATTGATAGACTTTTCTTAACAATCGTTCCGCAGCTAGAGCATTCTTGGCTTGTTCCGTTGGCTGTCACGGCAATCGTAATTCTTCCGAATACTTTACCAAAATATTCCATCCAAACTCGGAACATATACCAAGAAGCGTCGTTAATTGATTTCGCTTTCGCAGTGATTCTTCACCATATTCTTGATCCTCAAATCTTCGTAGACCACACAGTCGTTAGACTGGATTACGCATCTTGCTAATTTCACAGCAAAATCTTTACGTTGTCTACTTATTTTAAGGTGGCGTTTTCCTAGAGTCACTCTAGCTCTTTTCCTGTTATTGGAACCTTTGACGCGCTTTGACAATCGTCTATGGGATTTCTTTAATCTACGCTCTCCCTTGCGGAGAAAACGTGAATTTTCTACGGCAATACCATTGGAATCGGTGTAAAATTCTTTCAATCCCACATCTAAGCCAATGGCATTTCCCGTTATTTCTCCCTTCTCGGAACGGTCAACTTGAACACAGAACTGGACATAGCAACCGTCTGCACGTTTCACTAATCTGACTCGTTTAATTTGAGTGATTTGGTAAAAATGTAAGTCGCGTGTCCCTTTTAACTTCAGCCTCCCAATCCCTTGTTTGTCGGTAAAAGTGATGGATTTCCTGTCTGTTGCCAATTTCCAACCGCTAGTCTTGTACTCGACTGAGCGGTTGTCTTTCTGGAATTGTGGAAATCCCTTTTTACCGGGAACCTTCTTCTTGCAGTTGTCGTAGAATCGGGAGATTGCCGACCACGCTCTTTCTGCACTCGACTGTCGAGCCCGGAGCAGTTTAAGTTGTCGCAAAGCGGGAATTCTTTTGCTAATACTGCACTATATTTATTAAGGTCAAACTTATTGACTTTTTCATTATCCATCCAAAAGCGTAATGTTTTATTGCGGATAAATTGCACTGTCCGTATGGCTTGATCGACAGCATCAAACTGCTGTCGTTTCCTGTATGCTTTGAACTCAAAAACTAACATGACTTCGACCTCATCACGATATTCTTAGTCTAAAGCGTATAGGATAACATTGCTATTGTTACATTTATTCACGAGAAAGACTGAAGGGGACTGAAGTCCCTCGCCTCGCTTGCATCGAGCGGACTGAAGTCTCTGAGTTTTCCGCTTCTCGTGTTTCTTTTTATAAGGATTTCCGGGCGATCGGGCAATCCAACCACCAACGGAAAATCAACAGTTTCAGACCGCGACCTCAAAACAGTTCGGACTGGGGGAAGAAATTGCGATCGAACAAGTGGCCGCGACTTTAAGACGCTGTAGACTTAAAGTTAAGCAAAATAGGAAAGCCCCTTAGCGATTAGAGGCGAACCGATCGAGAACCGGCATACCAAAGGGCGATACCAGGGGCTCGACAAAGCTCCAAAGTACACCTCCGGGACTTGCACGCTCAACTACCAGCGTGACTGCGACTTTAAAACCGAGCGTCAAGTCAGCATTCACACGCTAGATTGTCGAATTGTCCTCCCGACGGCTACAACCAGCACATCTATCTGATTGCTCAGTGCAAGAATATCGGTGCTGCGAAGATTGTCTGTCGGAAATCCTCGAAGACTGATTAATTGATGGTAAGCTTACAGGTTAAAACGCCTGCTCTCGACCCCCTAAATATCACCATAATTTGTGGTATTGACGCGGGTATGAGATATCTCTGCCTCGAAACAGATTTGCCAAACAAGTCTAGTTTTTATTTGGTCAAGGCGGCACTGCACAAAGCTAAACCCGATCGACAAGCCAAACAGTCCTTTCAGCGTAAAGATACCCGTTCGGCTTCGCGAATATTAATCGCCTTGTCGGGACGGAAAAGACGATTTATTGCTGATGCAAACACCAGATTGCGAGTAAAATTGCCAAATTTAACAGCCTAATTAAACTCAAATATATGACCTAAATACGGGATAAAATTAAATCGCATTCTGGTAAAATTGCTGGAAACAAAACGCGGAAATTTTATCAAAAAACAGCTAAATAGTTGTTAGCAGAATTGCACAGTCATGTCTGCTGCAAGGCTGCGTTTATGGGTTCAATAGCTAAATTTAGGTGCATTATACCTCAATACGGTTCACTTAAGACAGATCTCCCTGGCACACCCCTTAAAAAGGGGAGTAGGGGGTGGGACAAGAATGCCCTCAAAGTCCCCCTTGCTTTCGGGGGATGCGAGGGGGATCTCCGGGGTATAAATAGTGTTAAGTGAACCGTATTGCATTACACCTCGCTTTAGTTGCTCGAATTCTGGGCATACCTCTGAGGCCGAGCGACCGCAGAAAAAGCTAATTTTCCGCTGTGAATGCTGTGGGTTTGAACTTGATGCCGGTCGCGCTGGAAGCAGAAATATTGCAATATATAGAAAGCTGCTTGTCCGGGAAGATTCGAGGGGTACGGGGATATTCTCAGCACTCCCCTAATGTGTCGGACACTGAAGCCAAAGCAGCAATCCTTTCGAGGTTTTTGGAGTTGCGGTGGAGTTCAGATGCTGCGCCCCCACCATGCAGCCGTACTCGGCCGGCGGTGGCTGGTAGTTGACAACAAATTAAAGTCATCAATGTGTTAAGGAGGATAATTTATGGTATATGCAGAAAATTGGTCGCAGCCGTCTATGTTGGATCTAGCGCGATCGGGCAACTTTCAAGCCCTGAATTACTGGATTGACAGCTTGCTCAGACCCGAAGGGATTTATGCTCGCGTCGAAGAAGCTCAAGCCGGCTGCGTCCAAATCTTAGTAGAATTCCAGCGCGAATTTACGCCAGATACTACATTACTGGGGAGCACTCTCCGGGAAGGCTTGGTCAAATTTATTTGTCACCAACTTTGGAGACTCAACTCGCCAGCGG
>JBBSNU010000433.1:0-4953 GCA_038260455.1 Chroococcales cyanobacterium
TCATGACATCTTCGTAACGAATCCGGCGACAGTTGCTGACTATCTTATAAGGAATTTCGCCAGCATCTAGTAACTTCCACACATACTCGCGGTCAAAATTCAGGATTGTAGCAACCTGCCAGATATCGAGTTCTTTAGTAATGGGAGTCAGCTTGACAGTATTGCCACTACTTGTCTGTTGCAAAATCGCTAACAGCAGGGGTAATGCTGCGGCCGGGATATCAATTGTTTTTCCCTCTTTTTCATCTAATATCAATTTCAGGGATTCGCCAGACGGATGATTTTCTAAGTGCGATGCTAAAGCGCGGCTGCTGGTTTTGGCAACCGCTGCTTCTGCGGCTGTCGGCAATACAGGTGCTGAATTTGGATCTCCGGTGAATGTCATGTTAATGTTGGGGTGAGAATAACAGGCAATCAACTATGATTGTAGCAATTTTAGGACGCGATCGCCCAAATCAAGCAAGGAGGTTAACCTGTGGCCTACAGCGACTTTACAACTTTAGCTAAAGTTAGAGAATCTTTTAATTTAACGGTAGAAGAACCTTTAGATTTGTTTGTTGATATCCCGGAGGTACAACCAAGTTCTTATTTACAAACAACTTTAACTGAAAACCTGTCTTTAGCTACTGCAATTAATACCGAAAAGGCTCGCGCTGAGTTAATTATTGCCCCAATTTTATTGGAAGTCAGGCGGCAATTTAATTTTCAAGTTGGTTTTTTCTCTGGTTCAGAATTCAATGTAGATGTAGAAGCCGGCTTGAACGGGTATTGCGATTATATTCTCACGGCATCTAAGGATTCCTATGAAATTCGCGCCCCCGTTATCACCCTCACAGAAGCTAAGAACGAAAGTATTAAATCCGGCTTGGGTCAGTGTATTGCGGAAATGGTAGCCGCCCAATTATTTAATCAGCGCAGCGGAGAGCAAATTGAAATCATTTATGGGGCTGTTACTACGGGTACTGATTGGAAGTTTCTTAAATTGAGTAACAGCACAATTTTCATTGACAAGCGAGACTTTTTCATTAATGAAGTTAGTCGAATATTGGGAATTTTAACAATGCCGTTTCAAAGGTTTTATTCTATGAATCGCACTTGATACAGCCAGTCAAATAACAGATACTAGGATTGGGACACAACAATGTTGTGTCCCAACTGCCAAATCAATTTATCGCCTTATGCGATCAATTTCGACAGCACATTCGACAATTTAGCGCCGAGATTCTCAACAGATTCCTGCAGTTTGGTATCTTTCATCGTACCGTCATCATTAAATGCTTCAAAAGCTTTGGGAATTGCTTTCTGATCCGGGAGCACAAACACGTTAATATTCCCCAAGATCGATCGCAAATGAACCAATCCCCGCAAACCGCCAAGTCCGCCAGGGGAAGCACTCATAATTACCGCTACTTTGTCAGTAAATGCCACCAATCCCGGTTCACCGGGTGCCGGGCGCGATACCCAGTCGATCGCATTTTTCAACACGGGCGTAACCGAACTGTTATACTCGGGAGAAGCTATCAAAAACCCGTGATGCGCTATCATCAATTCCTTCAACTTCCGGGCATTTTCTGGCATTCCCTCTTTGGCTTCCAAATCTTCATCAAATATCGGCATCGGCAAATCGCGCAAATCTACATAGGTAACTTCTGCACCCGCCGCCCTAGCCCCAGCCGCCGCAACTTTTACCAGCAGTTTGTTGTAGGATGCTTCGCGGGTACTTCCGGCAAATGCCAGTATTTTGGGTCTGTTTGTCATTGATTTTTATGGATAATTACTTCCGAGTAAAATTTTACTATTCCCCGTGCTGCCAAACAAAGTCAGCAATGGATTTTTCGGCCGGCAAAGCAGCATTTTCACTGGAATTGAATACAACGGATCGCGTTTTTACCTTCCCGACTCCCAAACGCCTCTCGACGCGGCTGGGAATGCCGTAACCGTAAATAATATGCCCTTTTCCCGCCAACACTACAACTTGATAGTCGGGGTTAGCTTTGACAAATTCAGCTATTTTTTCGGCCATAGTTTCGTCCCACAAAACTTGAGCTTGCAAGAATCTTTCAAAAGCCGTACTATTTCCCTGTGCTGCCTTTTGGTGTTGCTGGTAAACTTCTAGCAGCAGTTGCCGATATTCGGCGTTGTCGGTGCGAATTTCCGAAATCGGCGGAATGTACTTTTTGTCCTCTGCTGTGAGGCTTTCTAAACCTTGAGTGGCAACTTTTCTAGTAACTTCGGATGGGGTATTTAAGGCGAGGATTGGTAGTTGTTTTTCTTTGGCAAACCGCAAAAATGGGGCGTAAGATTCCCAGGGAAAACGCCATCTGCGATCGTACTCTGTTTGCTCGATTAATTGCTGTTCTGTCAGTTTACCAGCTAAGTAGTTGTCGATCGCACTTTGGAACGGACGCTGAAACATCTCCATCGCGATCGCAATTTTACGATTTTGCCGCTGCATTTCTCGAATAATTTTCAGTTGAGCTTGGTGGTCTTCCGCGCTATCGTGAGTTTCTCCCAGATACACAATTTTCGCCTTGACCAACTGTTGCAGAATCTCTTGGTTAGTGTAAGTTTGCTGCGCTTGAGGCTTCACAGTCGGTTCCGCTGTCGCTATCACATTGCTACACAGCAGGAAAATGCTCAGCGATAAAACACACAGTTTGATGAGTTTGGTTGTTTTCATAAAAATATTATGCCTGTTTCTCGCAGCAGCAACCACAGCCGAACTCTAGAATTTTAGCTGGGCATCCACAAAGCTCGATGCTTCATTTAACTTCACAATTACCCGCAATTATCTACGCCCCTAGAGGGTTGTCTTCCCTCTTCCCTCTTCCCTGTTCCCTCTTCCCTCTTCCTTCTTTTCACCGTGAGCGAAGCCGAAGGGCCTTATTCCCTCTTCCTTCTTTTGTAAAGTTTAGTTGCAGATACTTGCGCTTCGAGAAGCAGGTGGTAAATTAATAATATGAAGCAAACAAAAAGCTTCTCCGACAGATACCAAATCCAGATCTCACAGCGAAGTTCACAATTGAATCTAAGGAGTAAAACGCTGTTTAATCTCACATCTGTCTCATTAAAAACCAATAGCAGCACCCACCAACAAAGCTGATACTTCCTCAACTAATTAGAAGGGAGCCATGCAATTGAATCCGAGGATTATTGCATCTCCGAATCGAAGTTGAAAAAGAGGAAATCACTCGGTACATATGGCTGGGTGCTGTTGTTGTTAAAATTGTTAAAACAGAATTTTCGACACTTACTGAAAAATTGTCTCGTCTTCCTTTCGCCACGCAGGATCTACGATACAAATAAATATTAGCGGTTCTTGGCCGCAGTTGTAAATAAACTGCTTGGCGTTGGGCGGAATGTAAACCGCATCTCCGACTTGCACCAATTGAGTCTCATCATCGATGTGCATTTCTCCAACACCGCTGAGGATGTAGTAAACTTCAGAAGTTGTCAGGGTGTGCAGCGCAGAAGTTTGTCCCGGCGGCAAAGTGGCGTGGGCCAAACTGTAACGCAAATCCACAGCTTGTTTGTCTGGATGCAGCAATTCTCGCAGTTGAGTACCGTCGCCAGCAATAAACTCGTCGCAATCATTTAGCTTTTGAATTAGCATTCTTTCCACACTCCTGAAAATCTCTTTACCACAACTTAAGTTTAATTGAAAGAGCGAGAGATGTTAAGAATTATGTAAAGCGACGGCCGGATTTTTTAACCGTAAGTTCCCAATCGCGATCGATAATCAGGACAGTCGATCGCACTTTCAGATAAAGCTATGGTAGGCTGAACGGGACACTTGAGATGGTAATCGCCGGTAAAAAACACGCAGTTAGCGCAAGGAACTTGGTGCATCCGCTGAGCTCGACGCACGGAATCGCCTATAGCACGCCCGATACTCAAACACACCATAAAAACTAAACCCCAGGCACAGACAAAACACAACGGGACTAAAACAGGTTGTATTGCCTTCAGCAAAAAGTAAAGCATAGCAACAAAATTCAGCGGTAGAAGCCACACATACATTACAGTAGTGGAATTGGCGGGCGATCGACCAAAAAGTTTAAAATCATTTACAGTGCGATCGAGAAACCCAGCAATTATGGGATGATAGAGAACCGTCGTTAAATAAAATTAGAGGAAATCAGTTATGTCACTGCGATTAGGCGATACAGTTCCCAACTTTACCCAAGCCTCGTCAGAAGGCGAAATCAACTTCTACGACTGGGCTGGCGATAGCTGGGTCGTGTTGTTTTCACACCCGAAAGACTATACCCCAGTGTGCACCACCGAACTCGGTGCAGTCGCCCGTCTCAAGTCGGAATTTGACAAACGCGCAGTGAAAACCATCGCCCTCAGCGTCGATGATGTGGATTCTCACATGGGTTGGATCAAAGATATTGAGGAAACTCAAAAAGTTACTCTCAATTATCCGATTTTAGCAGATGGCGATCGTAAAGTCTCCGACATTTACGATATGATCCATCCCAACTCCCTCAACAACTTAACAATCCGCACCGTTTTTGTAATTGACCCGGAAAAGAAACTGCGTTTGAGCATTACCTATCCGGCGAGCACCGGTCGGAATTTCCAAGAAATTTTGCGAGTAATTGACTCCTTGCAACTGACGGACAAATACAGCGTTGCGACTCCAGTTGATTGGAAAGACGGCGACGACTGCGTAATTGTACCTTCGATTACCGACCCTGCAGAGTTAGCAGAGAAATTCCCTAAAGGCTACACGCCGATTAAGCCTTATTTGCGGATGACTCCTCAACCAAATAAATAGGTGTAACTTACAAACAGGTTCGTAGTGAGGACTTTAGTCCTTAAGCCCCATGTTTTAGGACTAAAGTCATCACTAAAAACAGGCAAATTATGCAATTGTGTCGCAACTATTTAGATTTGAGAGAAATCAATTATGTTGACATCAAAAATCGTGTTGCAAATACCGCCAAA
>JBBSNU010000434.1:0-4888 GCA_038260455.1 Chroococcales cyanobacterium
GCGACCATAATGCAGCGATCAATATCAAAAACAGGGCGGTGGGTCAACCCGTTCTTAAAGCCAAGAGCCTCCTCAGCAGTAGCCGGATTGTCTTGGAAGCCCACACTATAATCGTTTCGATTTAGTGCTGGGAGTTGTCACTTATGGATTTATCGCAGAGCGACGCACCCTACGACTAACTAATGCCCAATGCCCAATGCCCAATGCCCTATGCCCTATGCCCAATGCCCAATGCCCTATGCCCAATGCCCTATGCCCTATGCTCAATGACTCTTCTTCCTTAATCCTCTTCGCTCTGCTGGAAATGCCGCCAAACTTCCTCATGACATACGTGCCAAAAATACAAGGCCAAATTCAAAAGAGCTAATAACTTAGTGCCATCTTCTAGCATCGCGTGCAATCCTATATTTGGAGAGTTTACAATATCCTCAAGCCGCGAGATAGCAAACAAGAATAATGCTGCGACTAATGGCAGGTAAGGAGTGGTTTTGATGTACCGCCAAAAATTATAGATGTAAAGAAAAATACCGCTCGCATAACATAAATAAATTATTTTTTTAGATAGTCCCAGCCGAGAAAGAATCAAAGTCATCCGAAACCTGTCATCCACATACAAGACTCCCAGCAGTAAAGCGCTAAAAAATAAGAACATGGCCGCTCGACTGCGGGGATCTTTTTGGCGCAGCAATCCAAAAGTAAATGCACAAATTGCGACACAAATGCACCCGAGAACTTCGGAAACTCCGGTGAGAATGCCTTCGTAAGGAAACCAGAAATTAAAAGGATCGCTAAACAGGCGTTCAACTCCCTCTCCCTTCTTGTTGAGTTTTGCGTAGACGCTCAGCCAGCCCAAAATCAGGACAGTCAGAATGTTGAAAGCAGCTAAAAATGGTACAGTAAAAAAGTGTGTTTTGAAAATTTCTAAAGAATTTGAAAAATTGGGAATTTTATCTAATAAAGACCGACGCTTCATAAAAACTATCTCCAAGCAATAGGCTTAGTTACTGATTGAGCGGCAGCCAAAGTACAAATGTAGTGCCGCGATCTGTTGGATATAAATGAATTTCTGCAGGTGGCAGCCATTCGGGATTTGCTGGGGAAAATACTTCGATTTCTCCTTGCATTTGGCGGACTAAATCGCGGGCGATCGCCAAACCCAATCCGGTGCCTGGAATTTCTGTCTGCGCTTTTTCTCCCCGGTAGTGCCGTTCAAATAAATGTTCTAAATCTTGGGGTGGAATCCCAGCACCTGTGTCGCTGACTGCAACTGCGACGGCAGGTGATGGGCGGTGTGTTGCCCGATCGCCATTGGCTTCTTTGTACCTTACTCTAATATAAATTTGGCAGCCGGCAGGGCTATATTTCAAAGCATTGTCAATTAAATTGCTCAAAACTTCGCGCAAAGCTCGATCGTTCGCCGAAACTGGCGGCAAATCCGCCGGAATGTCAGCTACCAATGACAGATGCCTTTCAGAGGCGATCGCCCCAGCGGAAATTAACAGCGGTTGTAGTACCAATGCCACAAAACAGGATTCTTCCTGCTGGGCTGCTGGTGACAGCGACAGAGAAGAATGCGACATTAATTCTAAATTGGACATTGCTTTTTCTGAAGTGCCAGATGGGAGTCTGAAATTTGCTTCGCCTGTGTCAAGGGTGCGATCGAATTCGGCGAGCAAGTCTTGCAGCCGATCGCTCTCTCGGACAATACTAAAAGCCACATTGCGATTTTTGTCTTCCGGTACCAGCCTGCGCGCTAACAGCTTACCAAAAGTTCGCAACGCTGTCAGCGGACTTTTGAACTGGTGCAGCAAATTGTGCATTGTATCGTACACCTGAGCCTGGATTTGCCTCGCCGTGCCCAATTCCTGCTGCATCCACTGCGATCGCTGGTCTAAAATACAAGCCAGGGTCAAGGTGCGAGCAATTTGCTGCATCTGAGCCTCCTCTCGATCGTTCCAAGGCCTGTCTTGCCTGCCGCACACCAGGAGTCCCATTACAGCTCCCTCGTGTACCATAGGAGTCACAATTTGCCGGCGCTGCTGCCACACATTCTCCGGGCCTTGACACTGCTCGTTCCGGCGCTGATTACTCGGGATCTGCTCGGGCGCGATCGCTCCCACCGTTGATTCTTCCACAGGAAAAGCTGGCGCAGCCAGCCGCGGCAATGGTTTGGCTGTCGAGTTTTCGGAAGATTGCAGCCTCAACCCCAAATTTTCTTCCGATTCGGGTGAGGTTTCTGGGTAAACCGCGATCGGTATCAACTTTGCTGCGCTTCCGGGTACGAGCTCTTGTGTCAGGTATACCGCGCTGAATGTCGCTCCCAAACTGACGGCGATCGCCACCTGCGATCGGCAAAGCTGGACAAATTCGGAACTGGCTGGCATTAACATGAGCGCCACATTAAGATATCTAACGGAATTCTAAGTAAATTACAACTGGGCCGGTGCCGATTACAGATGAGAAACTTCTAAATTTCTGGTGTCTCCGCTTTGATGGAAGGCTGCTAGGTTCAAAGCATTCGGCTTTCACAAACAAAAATTGCTTCTAAGCAAAGCCCCGCCTGCATAGTTTCCACAGATTTCCCAGCTTGGCTGCTCCCGGAACTTGCGGCCTACATTACCACAACCGGTGCATTTTGTCGATCGGCACGAATGTTAAGATTGTGTCGATATATTAAAAACAGTTGATTTTTTGAGCTAGAAGGGATATACTGGCCTCGGATTTGGTAGCTATGATTACCTAAAAATTAGATCTCAAACCCCGTCCGATCGCGACGGATTTGATGATTGAATCATACATTGTTGATTCGCCAGATGTCACAATCCGGTCTCAACTCTAGCATCCAAAAAAATCTCAAATAGGTTGTGGCATCAACCAGGGGCTCGGCAAGATCGGACAAGCCGTGCTTGAGGAAAGCTGTTAGAATCCAGAATCCCCATTTTTTTAGGGATGGGGAGTATGTCAAAACCTGTCTGCTCATACTGTCTGCTCATACTGTCTGCTCACAGAGGAGGTAAAGAAATTGGCCAGGAGACGCAAACGCAAGAGTCGCCGCCGACAAGAAGGACGCAGAATTTTAGAGTGCGTGCCTCAATATAGCATCGAGAGCGGCGAAGATAAACCGGTAACAGCGGCTCGCAAGTTCATCCATGCTGAAGGCATTGCTCCCCCTGCTTTGCTGTTAGTCAAGCGTAACGAGCATACCACCGACAGATACTTCTGGGCTGAAAAAGGTTTATTCGGAGCCCAATACGTAGAAGAGAACCATTTCTTGTTTCCCAGTTTAAAGGTAATGCTGGAAGCAGCCACAGAAAAAATTCCTGTGGTGTCCGCCCGCGCATAGGTCAAACTGTTGAGTTCAAAACATTGACAGCAATGTTTGTCTAGCTCTTTTAACAAAAGTGCGATAGTTCTCATTGTCTGGAGAGTGCTGGCTGAAATTTACGCGAAAAGTCCTTAAGAATAAAGAACAAGGGTATAAGGCTCCATCGCAACAGGATACTCGCCTGCAACGGGCGATCGCCACAGCGCGCACTCTCACGATAATGGTTTTTTGACACCGCTCACGGATACAAGCCCCGCAGGGCTGTCGCGCTCGGCCTCAAATTGGAGACGAAAATTAAAGCTTCCAGATTTATCTTGAGAATAAATCTAAAATCTCACATCTCGAATCTAAAATCGACTGAGTGTTCTGTCGATCGAGCTTTCGGACTCTTTGAGAGAGCCGCAAACATTCATCGGTTGGTCGGCTAGAACTTTAAGCACGGCATCTAGCATATCAAAAAACGTTCCACACCAAAATTTTAATATTCCAGCGGTTTTAAATCTAAAGCTTTTTCCATAGCTGCTAGTTCATCGCGGTGAGCTCTGACAGTAACCACGCTCTTAGTTTGGCTTCCCGACTCAGCAACAGATTCGAGTTTAAGGGAAACTTGCTCGAAGCGTCCAGCTTTTTTCCAGTAAAATATTCCCGCCAGCGGTGACAGCAGTACCAAAGCTAGGAAAATTTGACCTTGCTGCGGAACAAGCATTCCCAAAAGCAAGCCCAAGGACAGAGTGCCGCCTGCACTCAGCAAAGTTAGAAAAATAGCTAAAAACCAACTAGGGCGCACAAAACCTTCAAAAGTAACTTTATAGTTGGGGGCATCGACGGCTGCAACTCGGTAAGCTCTAGAAGCAAAATACTCTTGTAGCTGGGTTAAAAGTGACTCTTGGGCGCGAGGCGAAGCAAACTTGATTTGTTCGATTCTTTCTTTGACTGAGGCCTTGATGAAGAAAAACAAGCCTACAGCCATCAGCAGGGCGATCGTAAACGTTGAAGAAAGAACAGTAGTATCCATCGGTAGAAGTTTGTGTAATTGAAATTATCTACTCTTAGTTTACAGAACTTTACAGAGAAAAGCGATCGAGGACTTACGCAGACACTTGCTTACCAAAATTACCAACAAGCTTTGTAGCAAGGTTTTTTCTCCCCATCACCAAATTCTTATATCTCCCCATGCTCTCTAATTTTCAAGTGACCATGCGTAAGTCCTGATGTAGTGTAGCTGCTCTAATTGCTGTGCGGCGATGCTTGCAAAGCGAAGACAAGGAAGGCAGTTCGCTTTGCTAGTAGCGCCAGCATCTCAAGGGTTTAGACATCCGATTTCAACAGCGACTAACCCGTGTGACCAGTTTCTAGGGCACGGGGGCGACGGCCAGCAGCGCCGTTTCCCTGACCGATATAATCATGCCACAGGCGAGCTAAGTCTTGAGCTTGGTGCCGCCAATCGGGGAGGATTTGATACATCCGGCGGGGGCGGCCGCGTCCTTCTACTTTTTTCCAGTAACCGGTGATGACGGCTTCATCTTCGAGGAATTTGAGAGCGCTGTAGAGGACGGTATCAGA
>JBBSNU010000435.1:0-4868 GCA_038260455.1 Chroococcales cyanobacterium
TGGTTAAAGCTATAACTAAAGCCAAAACCATTGAAACTTGAGTGCCCGAAGCTGCGATCGCGTGGGCCAATCCAGCTTGCACAAAATAGTCGCGGATGTTGTAAGGTAAATCAACGGTTTGTTTGCCGAGGGCGATCGCACTTATTAGCGGCCCTTCGGGAACATTCAAATGCGATAATTGCGATCGCGCGATCCGCATCCGCATCGCTTGAATGGGCGATGGCTGCATCTCGGTTGACTCCCAGAAAGCGCCAGTTTTGCTGTTAACTCGATTGACATCGGCGATCGCCTTTTCTCTCCTCCAGTCAACCTGACGCCCTTTGAGCCCTGCAAAAGCCCCTTCTCTGGCTAAATATGCTCGAAAATCAAAAGCCCCCGGATTCGAGGGCGGCTGCGGTTTGTATAGCGATCCCACAACTGCGATCGTATTGTCGGCGTACAAGCCCGTTGCTTGCAGTAGAGGCACTGTAACGTAGAGTTTGCCTGATACAGGGCGGTTGACGACTACTCCTCCGTCGCTACCGTTGATTTCGCTAACTACATCTGTGTCTAGCCAAAATTGCGATCTGCCCGATCGGGTTAATCGAGGGTTACTCACAACTCTACCGCGAACTGTCACTACGACTTCTTGAGTGTTTCCCTCCGCCGGAATCAATTTGCTGATGTCATTAACTGCCGGTTGGGGCGATCGAAGTACCAAATAAAAGCTAGCTAGAAATGCCAGCAAACCAGCCATTGCCCAAACCCATTTCGCTCTCGGCAGCACCTCCAACAAACTCAATTTTTCCCTCGTCTCTAAGGGTTCTTCTATAGCATTTTTTGGGGTTCTGCTGCGTCTTTTTTTAGTGGTCTTAAAATGTTTTTTAGTATGCTTGAGCAACAATTTAGGCATCGCGATTGCGACGGCTATTCCCAAAGCTAGTATCGCGTATCTACCCCAAAAAACTCCTGTAGAAATCAATCCCAGAATGTAGGCCAGACAGAAAATGACACCCGTTGCTTGATTCATTAATTAGAAACTATGGAATAAGGCAGAAGGCAGAAAAGTCAACTGAATCACAAAAAACTGGTATTGCGTTAAATAGACAGACCCAATTTTAAACCGAAAGCCGCGTGCAGCACCATAAGTGCTAAAGCCGTCGTGCCCAAATAAGCGTGAACCGCGCGCAGTGCTAGCTTGTTCCCCCCAAAACCTGTCAGCGAAATTAAGCTGCTAACAGCCAGCAAAACCAGCACTGTCGAACCAGTCCAAAAGTGTGGGCTTTCCATGACAGGCTGGTGCTGCATTACCAGCGACAGCAAGCCACCAGTGTAGCCCAAAGCTAGAAATAAAAACATCCACGGTGCAAGCTTACGGTGATCCGATCGACTTTTGAGTGCGACATCCTTATCGGCGGCCAAACGTCCCTGCCATCCCGTATACCCGACGAAACTGCCCATCGCCACCACCACGATCCCCATCATTACAGGATGTCCCCAATGCGTAATCGGTTCGGGAATTCCCAGACTGCGAAATTGACTGGCGATGGGTTCTAGAAGTTCGCTTAAATTTACCATTTGATTTTGATTCCCAGCTTAGCGATAAATATTTTTGGACTAATTCTTAAAATATAATAAAATACTTAGTATGGCAACTGCGATCGCACACTTCAAAGAGCCGCTTAACCTGACTGCAAAACATTTCTCACAAGCCTATATTTACACAAAACTTAGCCGGCTAAAGCCGGCTGTGAGATTTTTACAGCAGTGATGCTGTTTCAAGTTAGTTGTTAGCTTGATCCGCTAAATCGCAAAGCAAAAATAAACGTAATTCGCCTGCACGTCACACTCCGGGGCGGCTTTTCGCCCAATCTTCACAGCCTCATCCTCACTCTGGATGTTAAAAATTATCTACCTACTCAAAGTTAATTTCAATTCCTTGACTTTTGAGTGCCAAAGCTAGAAATTAACATCGCAGCCACGAGCAGTGCAACTTCTACATTTTGCCAATCGATCTCAAGGGAGAATCAACTACTGCCAAAAAAATAGAGGTTCCAAGTTTGACACTTTTTGCATAAAGTATGCTGTCTGACCGATGGGAGTTCGATCGACTGAGCGCTTAACTGAGCGTCTTAAAACACCTTGAAAGCACCCTGATCTATTGAGCAGCCATCGCCGTGCCGCAACCCGCGAATCCTCTCAACTCAATCGCTGGGGATTCCGTTGTAGCAGACAAGCACCGATTTTCACGCTTAGCCGTTTGAGGAACCGTGCAATCGCTAAACTCTCTGCGCCGTCGCTAAAGTAGCTTCCGAAGGTTGGATTTGATACTTTACGAGATTTGCCAGTTCTTGTAACTGACTAATCGCCTCTGCACCTTCAAGTTTCATCAGTTCGCGATCGTCCCGCATCTCCGTCCAAGTAATACCGTAATCTGACACTAAAAATCGAATCAGATGGTTGTCCGTCAAACTGACCATAAATGAGGCACTGTTCATCTGACCCCCGCAAGTGTAGCAGGATGCCAAATAACCCCTACGCTCTAGCACGATCGCCAAAGCCTGAAGGTTCATTACCAAATCTTGGACGAATTTACGGTGTTGTTCTGCAAGTCTCAGAAACACAGTTGTTCTCCTATCACCACGCCGTGTATTTTACACCCAATTTAATAATTTCTTAAGCATTGGGTATTTAGCTGCTGGTTCAGTATATGTTTAGTATGCTCAAAAAAAATCGAATCAGCGACCTCTTCAGCATACTTATACTAGATTAACCGAGTTGCGATCGCAACTAAGTATCAGCAGCGACATTCAGTCAAAACAGGCTTTCCTCCGGGACTCCAGCCTCAAAAATATCCTACAATGACGGTTGATTCAGCCCTCGGAGAGGCCAAAGATACAAATAACTAATCATAGCAATCGAGTTAGTTAAGAATAAGAGTTCAATCGCCTTGGGGATACTCCTCCCAAAGTGTAGTAGTCTGCCGCAAGCTCAGAAAATCGCCATTTCCCAAAATCAAGTGATCCAACAGCGGAATCGACAAAAACTGCGCTCCCGCCAGCAACTGTCGCGTCAAAGCAATATCCTCCGGGCTCGGATCGACAATTCCCGAGGGGTGATTGTGCGAGATAATCGCCCGCGTCGCCCCTTGGCGGATCACCTCTCTAAATATATCCCTCGGATGAGCTAAAGTTTCGGTAGCTGTGCCGATCGTAATTACCTGAGTTCCCAGCAGCCGATTTTTCACATCCAGCAGCACCACAGCAAAACGTTCCTGAGACTGCCACATCAAATCCTGACTCAGGGCATCCGCAGCCGCTTGTGGAGAGTCAACCACAGCCATTTCCGGCGGGCGCGACTGAAACACCCGCTTCCCCAACTCCACCGCAGCCAAAATCGAAGTAGCCTTAGCAGGCCCAATCCCGTGAATCTGCGTCAACTCCTGCACGCTAATACTACGCAGCACAGCCAGAGGGTCACGGGAATGCTGGCTCAACTGATTTAAAATATACTGTCCCAGCCCGACGGCCGAAAGTTTACCTTTTCCCTGACCAGTACCGAGCAGAATCGCAATCAATTCCGCAGTAGCCAAACTTTTCGGGCCACCGGCCATCAGTCGCTCCCGCGGCCGTTCACTCGTCGGCAAATCGACAATTCTGAGGCTATAAGTCATAGATGCACCAACATTGCAAGCTCAACTATTTCCCAATGTTAGCCGATCGATTTCCCTCTTCAAATCAGTACAATCACCGAAAAAATCCAAAGCCTTAACCGCAGGTTTGGGCACAGCAAATCTAAGGTAGCGTTTCGCAAGCGATCGAGTCTTTATCTCGATCGAGCTTAAACGGATCGCCAGGATATGCCTCTAACACTCGCTGCGCTTCAGCTTGAGTCGCAAAATCAGAACAGTTGCAATCCGAGTTAACGCAACTGGGAAAATCCGCACTTTTAACCTTGGGTTGAGAAGACTCGTAGATCACTTTCTTGATATCTTTCTTTGGCTGCTGTGCATCAAGAGCTATCTCTGCGGTTCGTTCAACAGATTTGACTGAAGATGGCAATTTGTTGCGATCGATCTCTGGTTTGACAAATGCAGGCGTCGCCGCAGAAATTGCAGGTTTCGGTGTTGGTAATAGCGTTTTCACAGTCTCCGGCTGGGGTGTCGGCGCAGCCGCCAGCATTGACGGCTTAGGGGTTTGAGATGATATTAGCGGAGTGGTTGGGGCCGGAGGCGCCACCGAAACTTGCTGAGGTGGATTCGGTGCGGTGACGCCCACAAGTACAAACGAAGACGCCATCAACCCGCCGTACATGGCGATCGATCGCTTGCGGGTTGGTGCGGCCACCCATTTCGGATTAACAAGGCCCAGAAAGAAGGCGGGGATCGACAATAAAAAGCTTAAGATGAAAAAATTAAACATAATGACCTTAATTCCTGCGCGTCCAAGACTGAGAAGTTAACTTCCTTCTCTATCGGCAGGCCAACTCACAAATCCCTATAATTTACAAAGTATATAGGACGCCCGACACCCGACGCTGGTGAAACCCAGTTTCGGAGTATATTTTTCATGACTAAAGCCGCGATTTTTTCCTAAAGTTCGCGATCGCACTTTGACCCCGAGAAACCAGGGTTTTTAATAGCAGTAAATGACTAAAACCAAGTATTTTTGTGAAAAAACTCGGTTTCTCGCCCCAACCGGGCGTAAGTCCTGGTAAAATTCTTTGTAACGCTACCAGAAAAATGAGGTGCGCGCGCAGCTACGTTCAGCGCAAAGGTTCGCTCACCATAGATTCTTGCCATTCAGTTGAGGCTAGCAGCCCCGAAACAACTGGCTGCGACGGCTTAGGTGCTGTCACTCCCAACAAAACGAACGAAACTGCCATCAAAA
>JBBSNU010000436.1:0-4863 GCA_038260455.1 Chroococcales cyanobacterium
GACTTCAGTCCGCAAGTTCGTAGTGCGGACTTCAGTCCGCAAGTTCGTAGTGCGGACTTCAGTCCGCAAGTTCGTAGTGCGGACTTCAGTCCGCTCCAAATTGCGGACTAAAGTCCGCACTACAAACCGTTTTTTTATGGTAATCTATCGGACATGATATCAATCTCAAATCTCAAACTTGTACTGAGCGAAGCCGAAGTATCTCAGTTTTGCATTGAGCGTGCGAGCACCTCAAGAGCTCTCGTATTGTACCACTCGCGATCGGGGACGCTCGCACTATAATAAAAAAAATGCTTTTTGCAAAACTGAGATGCTCCCGCGAAGCCGAAGTATCTAAAATCCCATCTTCTCACTTTTTTGAGAAAGGTTATAACTCAACACTCAGCATTCCACTGCCAACAATCAAGTTTGTGGCAATCTCCTGCAACCGCAACAGCCGCCACCATATCTGAACTGGAAATTAATTCAATTAAAGACCATTTTGATGCTTCATCGGGGTTTTGTTTAACATTTAACAGCGCTGCTGGTTCTCCTGGTGTGAGGGTGACATCAAACTCATTTAAAGGAATAGAAAGTCCTTTGCCTACTGCCTTGATATAAGCTTCTTTGCGAGTCCAACAGGTAAAAAAAGCTGTAGTTTGGAGATGTTCTGGCAGCGAACTGAGTTCTAATTGTTCTAATGGTGAAAAAAATCTTTCAGCAATTTCTAAACAAGAAGTTTTGGGATTAATGGCTTCAATATCGACACCAATTTCTCGATTTTTGGTTATAGCAATTAGAGCTATTCCCGTAGTGTGAGATAAATTGAAACGCAGGGTATTTCCACCTTGGGCGATGGCTAGAGAGGGTTTGCCGTAGGGATTGTATTCAAAGCGTAGAAGGCTGGGATTTATGTGCAGGTAGCGACTCAAAATCGCTCTCAGCGCGCCGCGACTTACAATAAATTTATCTCGATCTTTGGGAAAGTGAAAACGCTCTGCTTTTGTCTGTTCGTCGGTTGAGAGAGTTTGTTGTAAATTCTGCAAGCAAGTTTCTGTTTGAGCTAGGGATACGCGCCAAACATGAATTTCGTTGATGTCTAATTTCAGGTTTTGCGGTGGGGAATTCCACGCATCAAGAGCAGCAATCATGTATTTATGTTTTGTGATGATTCACATCAGGCAGCATTCCCAGAAATAGGCAAGATGCCTGTTCTACCAATTTCATAAAGTAGCGCTAGATATTACCCCCCCAACCCCCCCTTAGTAAGGGGTGGCTCAGATTTCATCCATAGCAGATCTTTAAAAAAATGGTATTCTACAACAGATTAATTTCTATTTCAAGGGTGAATTAATCCAAGTTTGCACAACTTTTCCCGCTAATTGCTGTCCCAACCAAGGCGTATTTGCCGATCGCGACTTCAGACTGTGCGCCTCAACCGTCCAACTCATTAGCGGGTCGAACAAAATCAGTTCAGCAGAGACTCCCGGTGCAGCCGTGGGGGGCGTTTGTCCGAGACAAACGGCGGGGCCTGCGCTCAACACTTGCCACAGTTCTAAAGCCGAAAGTTTGCCTGTTTCCACCAGTCCGTGCCAGAGCAAAGGCAAGGCTAATTCTAAGCCGATCGCCCCAGGCGGACTATCAGCAAAAGCAACGGTTTTCTCCTCATAAGTATGCGCGTTGTGGTCGATCGCGATCGCATCAATCACCCCATCTTTCACAGCTTGAATCAGCGCTAATTGGTCGCCCAGATTGCCTAGCGGCGGTTCGAGGTGTAAATTCGGATCGTAAGGAAACGAAGCAGTCAGAGCATTTTTACCGCCTCCAGAATCTTTGGTGTCACCTGAAACTGCCCCAACATTCAACAACAAGTGCATCCAAGTTACACTCGCAGTCACCGGCAAACCCCGCGCCTTAGCATCCCGAATCAATTCCACGCTGCGCGCCGTAGAAACGCGCATGATGTGTACTTTCGTGCCCGCAGATGCCACCAACTCTAGGATTGCCGCCAAAGCCGATGTTTCCGCAGTCGCAGGAATTCCCGGCAAACCCAAGCGCACCGACACCGCGCCCTCCCTCGCCGCGCCATTTCCTGCTAAGGTGCGATCGCACGGCCACAAAGCCACAGACTTGCCCAAAGGCTGGATATATTCAAGCAAACGCCTCACCAGAGCCGGATTAGAAAGCGGCAAACCGTCGGCAAAACCCACTACTGGAGAGGAGGCAAGCTCGCCCAACTCAGCCATCTGTTGCCCTTTAACGCCCGCTGTCAGCGCGCCCCAAAAATACAAGCGGGGCAGCGAGGGCGATAAATTGCGGATAGTTTGCTGCAACAAAGCTAAACCGGCTAAGTTGTCAACAGGCGGCGATGTATCGGGCAAAATCGCCACCCGCGTAAAACCGCCAGCAGCCGCCGCCTGCATCAAGGATTCTAGGGTTTCTCGTTCTTCAAAACCCGGTTCTCCGCTGTGACTGTAGATATCGACTAATCCCGGCCCTAAAATTAGTCCTTGGCAATCTCGTACTTCGGTGTCGGTGGGAATTTCGGTAATTTTTTCTTCGATTGCTTCGATATGATTTTCTTTAATTAGAATATCGGCGGTGCGATCGAGCTTTGAAACAGGATCTAGCACTCTTACATTTTGTAGCAGTTCGCGATTCATATAGAAGGAAGAAGGAAGAGGGAAGAAGGAAGAAGGAAGAGGGAAGAACGAACCGCGAAGACGCGAAGTACACGAAGGAAGAGGGAAGAAAGGCAAGGGTTTCTGCAATTGATATTTCGTGGTTTCTATTAAAATTCAGACTTTTGTCCGGCGAAGCGTGGGGGAAAGCTTAAAATTTTTGATAAATCTCGATCCCCCTAAATCCCGTTTAATAAGGGGGACTTTGAGAATGAATGCTCTTATCCCCCCCTTATTAAGGGGGGCTAGGGGGGATCGAGGCTCGACGAAGAGCGAGATTTATCAAGGGTTTTAGACTTAAGTTGAAACCTTACAAATTACAGTGCTCCGGCGGCTGTTTGGTCGAAAACGCCGCCGCTTAAATGAGTTGTGATGTTCATCGCCTGCAATACTGGCAAACCGTCGGGGCCGTGGGGATAATCGATGACGCTAACGGCCCCATTTCCTTGTTTGAATTGCCAGAAATGTTCGGGTTGCAAATTGAACAGGTGGCACAGAAGGGCTTTGTTGACGGCATCGTGAGCAACTACAATTCCTGTACCAGAAACCGATCGTACAATTTCTTGCCAAGCTGCGATCGCCCTTGTCCAAATTTCCTCCAAATTTTCTCCTTCCGGCATTTGTACGTTTTCGGGAGATGTTTTCCATTCATCAAGCAAACCCGGATAGGATTGTTCTATTTCTGATTCAAACTTTCCTTCCCAAAGTCCGTGACTAATTTCTCTCAATTCGTCGCGGAGTTCTAGTTGCAAATCGCTGTGATGTTTGAGAATAATTTCCGCAGTTTCTTTCGGTCGCAGCATGGAACTGCTAATCGCAAAATCTAATTTTACATCCTTGAGAAATTCGGCGGCTTGCCGAGCTTGTTCGCGACCGTTATCGTTGAGAGGTACGTCTATTTGTCCTTGAAATTTACCTGCTTTATTCCAATCTGTTTCGCCGTGACGCACCAGCAACAAGCGCGGGCCGCTGTGTCCGTCCCTCGGTTTCGGGAATTTTTCTCCGGTATGGGCGGTTAAATTCAGCGATTCAAATTGAACGGCAATTTTCTTATTTTGCTCTGTTTTTTCATCGCCACCTACAGGAGAAGGCCCAAAATTGATGACGCTAATCCCGCAATTTGACTGCTGAATAGATTGATAGTAATTCGGGGAAATTTCCGAGGCTGTAGCGATGAGCGCGCGGTTGATTCCGTTGTGACCTACTACTAGAATTGTGCCTTCAGGGTGGCGCGAAAAAAGCTCTTTCCAAAAATTGCGGGCGTTAGCAAATATTGCCAATACTGGAAAGTGTTCGACTTCTCCTTCGGCTGAAGGTAGTTTCATGGAAAATTTGTCAGGCTGTTTTTGCCATTGCTGATATGCGTCGGGGAATTGGTCGATCGCATCTTGGCGCAGCATTCCTTCCCACAGAGGTAAATCGATTTCCATCAATTTATCGGTTGGTTGGAGTTGTGGCGGATTTGTCAAGCGCGACAGGATAATTTCGGCTGTTTCTTGGGCTCGCTTCAGGGGACTTGTATACGCAGCATCGAAGGCGATGGTGCTGAGTATGTCGCCTACTTGAATCGCGCCGCTGCGGCCTGCTTCTGTCAAAACTGATTTGTCGAGGCGGCCTTGGATGCGGCGCTCTAGATTGTAGGTGCTTTTGCCGTGACGGACTAAGATAATGCGAGTCATTCGATTTTAGATTTTAGATTTTAGATTTACGATTTACGCTGCTGTCGAGTCGAAGGGTACGCAGTTCGCACCTTACCCCATTGAAAAATCTCGCTTCTACCACAGTCTCGATCCCCCTAAATCCCCCTTAAGAAGGGGGACTTTGAGCATACTCTTGTCCCCCCTTAAGAATGGGGACTTTGAGCGTTTCCTGTCCTCCTTTCTTAAGGGGGGCTAGGGGGGATCGGGGCCCAGTCATCAAACTGTAGACTAATGCGGTGCGTAACTTACCGAGTCGAAGGGTGCGAGCCGAGTCAAAAAGATCAGCCAGTGAAATTTTACCAGTTGTGGGGCTACTCTCGACTGCAACGACATATGGGGAGCATCTGGGTTTTGCAACGCCGCATTTTTTTACTATAGTGCGAGCGTCCCCGCTCGCGTATTGTACAACTCGCTCTTTGGGGACAGCACTATAAATGCAAAACTTAGATGCTCCCGACATATGATTAAAGACGGACAAGACTTAGCCACGGATTTGCGCGGGA
>JBBSNU010000437.1:0-4862 GCA_038260455.1 Chroococcales cyanobacterium
GTCGATCGCATCATCTCTGCTGAAACCGACAACTTTACAGAGTTGGCAAAAATCGCCAATCTCAATCCAGCACGAGATTTCGCGGGCGCTAACTTGCGCGGAACTACTTTGAATACAGTTGATTTTAGCAGTGCAAAGCTCCCGGGAGCAAACTTCCGAGGTGCAAACCTCAGCGATGCCGATTTCAGCGACGCCAACCTGCAAAATGCCAAATTCGGCGGGGCAGATTTGAGCGGCGCTTTCTTAGGAAATGCCGATTTGAGCCGCGCAGATTTGTACCGCGCCAGTCTGGCTTTAGCAAACCTCAGCGGTGCAGATTTGAGCAGCGCCAATTTGCTCGAAGTGAACTTAACAAATACTAATTTCAGCGGTACGAATGTCGAGTCAGCCAGGTTTGGGAATAACTCAGGACTTGCGGAGGATGTGAAGCTGAATTTACAGCAGCAGGGAGCGATTTTTGAGGATGTTGAGTAGAGTGAAGCAGGTTCGATCCTTCGGACTTCAGTCCTTTCTAATTTTAGAAGGACTAAAGTCCGAACGATCAAACAATTTCACCGCGATCGCATTCATTAAAAACCCGATTAGCAGCTTCCCCCAAACGGGGACTATCTTCAAGATACCAAATTAAAGCGTGGGTATCAGTTACAGCATTAGACATTAAATATCCTTTCTGGGAAAATCTCCCCACATTTGACTGCGAACTTCAGCAATGTCTGACTCAGTGATGTCAATTCCCCGCCATAAACCGCGTAAAGACTTGCGCTTTACAGGCGTTTTCTTAGCCAATTCCTGCTCGATTTGAGGAGTCACTCGCTCAATCAAACGTACCTTGTCTATTAGGTTTAACTGCGTTGCTAATTTCAGAACTGTTTCTAAAGTAACGGCTGTTTGTGATGCCATAATTTTACCCTAGATATTTTTATCAGCTTATCATAGTTTTATGCCGATCGCCCTTTTCGCGTGCATCCATCGTGGGAATCAATGGGAGCATCTGATTTTCGCAAAAAGGATGTTTTTTTTACAGTGCGAGCGTCCCCGCTCGCGTGCTGTGTTAAACACGCGAGCGGGGACGCTCGCACTACAAATGCAAAACAACAGATGCACCCGGAATCAATTGTGGTACAGGCGAGACTCCTGTACTCTGCAATCGAACAAGCTCGATCGACCTATTGAAAATTATCTCAAAAAAGGCTAACAGTCGATCGAGCTACACACCCATTAATTATCGTTCATCCTCCTCAGATTTCACAGGCGCGCGCCCAGAAATCACAATAAATCCCACCGACTCAAGAGTCATCTGCGGGCGGCGAATTCCCGCTAAAACCGCTTCACTCAACGCACTTTCGGTACTGATTTCATCACCCAAAACCGATTCTAAAAGTTGTTCCGATTTAGAAAGTCGATTCAAGCGCAATTGCAATTGATTCACCCGGTTTTTGAGTTGGATTGCAGCACTGACAGCCGAATTATTGCACATTTCCACAAAAGCTTCACGCCCGCGCAGCAATTCCTCAGATACCACCCGGCCCTTTTGGCAAAAATCATCCCATTCCAACGGATCGACAAAACTGTCAATCAGCGAAGTACGATTTTTCGACAAATTGTAATCCCGATTCGGGCCGCCTTTCCCCTTATAACCCCGCTGCAAAATTGCCAAAACTTCCGCATCTTCCACCAGAGACATCTGCTCGCTGCGAGCATCTACAAACACAGTTTCAAAAGTTGGGATAAACAGAGCATCAGCGCGCCGCTGCAAAGCTTTCAAGTTGTAATTTTCGATGTTTTGTGCTTGCAAAACTAGAGCCGCAGGCTCCACATCAGTCTGGATAGAATAATTAAATTGGAAGCCGAACCACTCCATCCCTTCCGCAGCATCCCAACTTTGATCGTGCCGCCACATCGCAAAAGCTTGACCCCGATCGTCCCAGCGAATGTAAGAGCCAAGTGCATCGATCAATCCCTCTCCAATGCGGTAAAGAACGACATCGGTATTTTGATGAGCAATGCGGCGATTGTAACTACCGTACTGCTGACAATAAGGAATCAATCGAGTTCTCAAATCGTTTGAGGGAATCAAGGTTTTTTGAGTAGGTTGATAGCGCATCAACCCTGATACCGTCGGATGTTCGATTTGTTTGAAGTGGAGAGCTTGACAAAGCCAACCTTCCGTCGCTCGCTGCATTTCTTTATGGCGATCGTCGCAGTTTTCGAGAGATTCAAAATACTGAGATGCGCTGTCTTCTAGAGTGTCAATTTCATCGAGAACGTACTGTTCGTCGATTTTTATTTTCTCTTGGACGATTTCATTTTTGATTGGTTCAATTTCGCCTGACAAGCCCTTTGTTCCCTCAGCAAACAACTTTTCTTCAAGTTTGAGAAGTTTATCCTCAGCATAAAACTGAAGGCTGGCGATCGATTTATTGAAGATATCGAAGCCGTCTTTTAAGACTTGAAACCAAGCTTCGTGGGGACTATCCGGCAGATCCGGGCCTGCAAACAAACAAAATTGTACTCCCATTTTGCTACCAATGCGATCGACTCTGCCGAGTCTTTGTTCTAGCTGGTTGGGAAACCACGGTAAATCGAAGTGAATTAACCAATCTGTTATTTGCAGGTTTACGCCTGTTTCTGCCGATCGATCGCACACTAAGATAAAACAATGCGGCTCAGTCTTAAACCGATGGAGACTAGCCTCAACATCATCCGCAGACTTGCCGGTGTCGTGGCTGGCGATCGCCTTTTTACCAAAGATTTTAGCTAAGTTTTCCGCAATCTCTTGACAAGTTGCCGTAAAACTGGTGAAAATTACAATCTTCGGGAAACGTTCGCCCGGAATCGGCCGTTTAATTTGCTGTTGAATTCTCGATAGCAAATCGCGAGAATTGTTGTGATACTCGCGCGGAACCTTCAAAGCAACTGCCAAAAATCGCAAAATAGCAATTCGTAGCAAACTCAGTCTGTCGAGTCCTTCCTGGGGCTTTTTCAGGCTATTGAGCAAGGTTTCCAGCATTTCCTTTTCTTCGGAAAACAGCGCAGTTTTAGTCAAAATTGCGGTGTCGCTTTGTCCGAATTCGCGATCGAGTTCGGGAGTCGATTTCTTTTGCAAGCGAGCTTTGACCACCCGTTCCAAAACATTCAGCCAAGTACCGGAAGCGCGGAAAAACAGCAGAAAAATTCTCTGATATTCGCTGGATTTGGGAGCAGCAGCGCGCCATTTATCGAGTACGGTTTGAATTTCCGACCACTGTTCGTCATTGAGATCGTACTCGGCTTTGGGGACAGAATCGCGATCGAAAATCACATCTTCCACCGCATCCCGGCGGTTGCGGAGAATGCGGCGGTGGAGGCGGTAGGTATCGCTAACGTGAGTGCGAATAGTTCTGACAAGGCGAGATTGTTCGGCGGTTTCTGCGGTTTTCAAACAAGTTTCTAACTCGTCGATCAATCCGAGCAAATAATCATCTTTCGCAAACAGAGTGCGGAGTTTAGCGATTTTTGTTTGCAAAACAGCAGGCTTTGCTGTTTCTCGGAAATCTAGCAAGGCGCGACCGATTTCCTGACGGTTCTGCACTCTTTCTTTGAAATTTTCTAGGTCATCTAAACGGTAAGTAGTCGGGTCTAGCAAGTGCAGCATCGTGAGAAAATCTTGCTCGCGACCGATAACTGGCGTTGCAGATAATAACAATAAGTTATTGCTTTTTTGAGCTAGTTGCTGGCAGAGTTCAAAGGATTGTTGCTGATTGCGATCGCCCGAATTAGCCATTGCGGCCAGATCCTGCGCTTCATCAATAATCAGAAAATCCAGGTTGGCGTTGCGGCTAATTTGATTGATTTCACTAATAGCAACAAGCTGCACTCGGTCAGCAAAATGAGACAAATAGAATTTATTTTCTAACTCTTGTCGCCACTGTTCGAGCAAATATTTGGGAACGAGCACTACAGCGCGTCCGTTGGGATCGTCGAGTAGGAATTGGCGGAGAATTGTCCCGGCTTCTACGGTTTTCCCGAGTCCTGCTTCGTCTGCTAACAAATAGCGCACGATCGGGTCTTCTAGGACGCGCCGGACGACTTCAACTTGGTGCGGGTAGAGCTCTATGTTAGCAGAAATTAATCCGGTCATGCCGCGGCTGACGGCGCGCTGTTCGATCGCAGATTGCACAAATGCCAAGCGGCGATCGTGAAAATACGGTGTTTCTTGGCCTTTGACTGCTAAAATATCGATCGGATCGGCGATCGGGATATTGCAGCGGACGTAAAGTTCGGTTTCGACAGCTTGCAAACTTTGGCTGTCGGGGAGGTCAATTTCGTATTCTAATTTATCTTCATCCCAGTCATAAATTCGCCCGATTATCCACCTTTCCTGAGTTGTGCTCCAGAGGTAGCAGCGGGTTTGTCGCTGAAGTCTAGCTTCTTGTAGCAAACCCAACGCTATAGTTTTGCGGAAGCGGTTTTTTACTGAGCAAAAATATTCAATTACGGCATCGGTACGCGATACCTCGACAACTTTTCCGATTCCCAAATCGTTTTTGGGCGATCGAACTAACGAACCAACATCAATCATAATTTCAGCCTGACAATACTCACTAGAATACACTAACGCCTGAGCGACAAAAATAACATTAATTCAGGTTCGTAGTAAGGACTTTAGTCCTCTCTTGGATGCGGACTGAAGTCCTCACTACAAACATCTAGGTTCGTAGTAAGGACTTTAGTCCGGGAGGATCTCAGTTTTGCATTTGTAGTGCGAGCGTCCCGCTCGCGTATTGTAAAATACGCGAGCGAGGACGCTCGCACTGTAAAAAAAATGCTTTTTGTAAAACTGAGATGCTCCCGATCGACACAGATAGACGCAGACTATTTCA
>JBBSNU010000438.1:0-4861 GCA_038260455.1 Chroococcales cyanobacterium
TATATCACCACTCAAACGAACCAGGCACGGTACAATACCGATCTCTTTGATTTTACCAAAACGTGATAACCAAGCGCGATTATTTCTATTGCGCGGATAATCACTGTAAAATTCAGCAAATCAATCGACAGGACTAAACTCTCCCAGTATTCTAACTTCTGGCTCCAACAACAGCGACCACCGCTGCTCGACTTGCTGTTGAACGTGGCGGATCACTTGAAAAATATCATTGGCCGTTGCTGACCCGCAGTTAAGAATAAAATTAGCATGGCGCTGAGCTACTTGTGCGCCCCCGATCTGATATCCCTTCAGTCCCGCTTGTTCGATGAACCAACCTGCTGTCTTGGGGCCAGGGTTGCGGAAGACTGAGCCACAGCTCGGTAAGTGGTAAGGTTGAGTTGTCCGCCGCTGGCTGAAATTTTCATTAGTGACGGCCATTACTTGCGATCGGTCGAATCCCGGCTGCAACTGGAAAGTCGCTTCTGTTACCAGCCGATCGCCCCCTTGCAACACCGAAGTCCGGTAGCGGTACTCCAACTCTTGGGGAGTCAAAATTTCCACCTTACCGGAGGGGGATAGCAGGCGAGCATTGATCAGAATATCAGCAGTACAGCCCCTGTGAGCGCCTGCATTCATCACCACAGCCCCTCCCACGGTGCCCGGTATACCGACAGCCCATTCTAGACCTTTCCAGCCCCGTTTAGCCGCCAACCAAGCGAGGCGGGGAATTGACTCCCCCGCCCCGGCTGTAACTTGACCTGCTTCTGGATTGAAATGCACTTGCTTGAGGTAGCGAGTGGCGACGACCAAACCGGACAAACCCCGATCGCTCACTAACAGATTAGAACCCGCACCCAATAGAGTCACCGGCACCCCTTCATCCTGTGCCCAGGCAAAACTTGCTTGCAAAGCCTCCATGCTGCGGGGAGCGACGTACCACTGGGCCGGGCCGCCGACTCGGAAAGAAGTCTGGCCAGCAAGCGAAACTTGGGAGTTAATCTGACAGTCAGTTCCCCGCAAAGAAATAGGAGAATACACTCGCCGATAGTCCTTAACAGAGGAGTCATTCGAGATTGTCACCATCTTGAAAATCCTTAAAAATACCTTCGCTCGAATACGAGTTGAAAATTCATTTATCGGTGGCCGGGCAGCCGGTTTGAGCGAGTCGCCCTCATCGAGCAGTGTCGGTAGAACCTGCACTGCCCTGGAGGTCGATCGACTCGCAGGCGCGGGCTAATCCGGGCGCGAGGCTTCTTGATAAAAAGCCATCACCTCTGGAATAATCTGATTCAGATTGCCAGCACCCAAAAACAGAGCCAAATCCCCCGGTTGCAGATTTTCGGTTAAAAACTTACTTACCGACTCCAAGGAAGGCGCAAACACAACCTCTGGGCCTGCTTTAGCAATCAAATCAGCAACCTGCTGCCCGCTAATCTGTCCTAAATTCGGTTCCCCAGCACTATAAATATCGCAAGCCACAACCAAATCTGCATCCCCAAAAGATTGAGCAAATTCTGGCAAAAATGTCAGAGTCCGGCTGTAACGGTGCGGTTGAAAAATGGCAACCACTCTTCGGGATTTCTGATTTTTTTCGCTACCTTCGATGCGTAAGCGAGCCGCCGCCAAGGTGACGCGAATTTCGCTCGGGTGGTGGGCGTAGTCGTCCACAAACAAGATGTCATTGTGAAAACCCCGCACCTCAAAACGGCGGCGAGCGCCTTCAAAGCCGGAAATCGCTTTGGCGATCGCCGAAAACTCCAACCCCAACAATCGACCCACTGCTACCGCCGCTAGTGCATTGCTGAGGTTGTGTGTCCCCAGCAACTTCAACTGCATTTCCCCGAGGAAAGCTCCACGTTCCCAAATACCAGCCTTGGTGCTTTCGGCACCGTACTCCACCCCCGAAACCGTGTAGTCAGCACCGCTATCCTGATGCAAGCTGTAGCTGACATTGGGGGCGAGGCAGTCTTTGACGATTTTGTCGTCTATGCAGCCCACTAAGGTTTGACAGTTTTGGGCAAACACCTTAAAGATGTCTATCACCTGGTCGAGAGTCTCGTAATGGTCTGGATGATCCAGTTCCACATTGGTCACTATGCCAATTTTTGCTACCAGCTTGACGAGAGAACCGTCGGATTCATCAGCCTCGGCAACTAAGTAGGGGCCTTCGCCGACACGGGCATTGCCTTCCCAAGCATTTACCTCGCCTCCGACTACGATCGTCGGATCTAGACCCGCAGCCATCAGCATGAAGCCGATTAAGCTGCTAGTAGTAGTTTTGCCGTGAGTCCCTGCTACAGCTATGCTTTGGTAATCTTGAATTAAGGCGGCCAACACATCCGATCGATGAAAAATCGGACATCCCAAATCTAAAGCAGCTCGATATTCGGCATTTGCAGGGTGAATTGCCGTCGAACATACGACTTGAGGCAATCCCCCAATTGCTGGGGTTCCCGAACCGTTGCCGTTCAATTTGAGAGCTTCGGCTGTCGCGACGGAAGTGCCTACCGCACCAGCGACTGTCGAGGATACGATCTTTTCGGGCGTCCCGCGATCGGGACTGCTACCGTTGATGGCCGTTTGAAAAACTTCAAAATTGCTGGCGTCTTGACGCCAAAAAATGTGAGCTCCCATTTCTTGCAAGCGCTCGGTGATGTGACTCGATTTAATATCGGAGCCGTACACGGGCAACTTGCGTTTAGCTAGAATGTAGGCAATGGCTGACATCCCAATTCCACCAATGCCGATGAAATGAAATGGTCTACCGCTAAAATCAACAGAACTCGGCATCTTCGCTCCTCACACACCACGCCACGCCAATAACACGCGATATCATCAAAAAAATGGTTAGAAACCCCGTCCCTTCGGCAAGCTCAGGTCAAGCCTTATAGGACGGCTTTATATTCCCTTTCGGGAAGGAGGAGTATGGTTGCTCCTCCGTGGAGATATGGTTGTCTCCAAAACTCCCTTGCGGGGTAAAGTTAGCTTGTCGGTCAATGTTTTCTGAGCTTTTTAGACTTGCAGCACCGTAAAGAGTGACCTTAGAACTGTTTAACTGCAAATGACAGGGCGGGGGACTAGCTTCGCATCCCAGGGTGTCGTGACTCAAAAAACCTAGACCAAGGGAAGTATACGGCCCGTCAGGACGGCTCGTAAGATTCTTACAAGCCTCATGTCGTCAGGGCTGAGGTTCCTGACATCAAGAATTGTTTTTTTCAGGATACAGTTCGCTAGACATTTTGGTACACAATTCTCTGCGCTTCCCTAAATTTCGGGATTTGTAGAGAGGTTTGTCTTGTATCCTATTTGACTTAGTACCGAGTAGTTTTCCGGAACAGTCACAAAAGAGAAAATTGCAGGTCAGAGAGAATGGGGTTTTGGGCCAGGATCGGCTGACTAATTTTGGGCGGTTGCACAGTCCTGCATTCTTTCTATTTCTATCCGCCTGCTGTGCTGGGATACGGCAGCAAAAGCCCCACAATCTTTTTACGAAGATTGAGGGTAAAACCCATCAGGATTTACAAACACTACCACGTATGCCATAACTTCGCTCATTTTCTAGTCTTTTATCTGTTGCTACGTTCAACAGTTGACCGTTGACCGATCGCGCTTTTGATATTTTTTGCGAGGGAAATTAATTTTTCCGCTCTCCCTACAAGGGGGAGGCTTGAAACCCATTTTTTCTGCTAAGTATACCAATTACCTTTTTTTCCCAAAACCCAACCTGACATGATATTGCCCAGACTGAGCTATAGTAAGTTTCTCACTTGGCTTACCTACAAAAGTGATGCAATCGTCTGGGAGCGGACGGTCGTCCGCACTACGAACCAATTTTAGATCGGACTATAGAACTGGTCAAAGCCTACAAAAATAAAATTTCGGTAAAGTCTGTATTAATCCGAATTTTTGGGAAATATGGGGAAAATAGCGATTTTTGGGGGAACCTTTGACCCGGTTCACTGCGGGCATTTGTTGATGGCCGAGACGGCGGTGAGTCAATTTGGGTGCGATCGAGTCATTTGGGCGATCGATCGCACCCCTCGTCACAAGTCGCACAGTGTTTTGGGAAGTTTTGACCAACGGCGGGAAATGGTGGCTCTGGCAACGGCCGGGCGGTCGGATTTTGGACTTTTGCCAGTGGATACCAATCCCTCTGGAACTTCTGCGATCGACACTTTGCTATATTTGCAAAAAATCTATCCGGGCGATCGGTGGTACTGGATTATCGGTAGCGACGCGCTCCAAACTCTCCCCAAATGGCATCGGTGCAGCGAAATTGGCGGGTTGTGCGACTGGTTGGTGGCCCCGCGTCCGAGTCAGAAAAATCGGGATCGAGAAAAAAGCGGGGAGATTTGCTCCTCCGAGTGGGGCGACAGCTTGTGGGATGCAGCCATTGATGCGGATGAAAAAATGCAGGCTCAGACAAAAGCTGTTTGCTGTAAAGTTGCTCAACAGATGGCTCTGGTGAATGTGGAAATTCGCTGGGAGGTGCTGTCTATGCGGGCGATCGAGATTTCGTCGAGCCACATCCGTCGCTGCTCGGCCGAAAATCGCGACCTCCGCTACTTAGTACCGGAAGTTGTCCGGGCTTATATTGCGGCCCATCAGCTTTACCAGTAAGCAGTGGCCGAAATCTGAATCCCTTGGGCCTTGGTATTTCTGACTACCTCAAAAAAGTTTAGGTTTTTTTGATACAGACGAAAAGTTAGAAAGGATCGACCTTTGCGATATGATCTGGTGTCATCAGAAAGGTGGGTGGAAACCCCGTCGTTTTAAGACCGCTTTATATTAAACTATAGTTTGGTCAATGACCCACCCGCGACGATGGATTCAGACAGCCTAACGAGCGAAGTCCAGTACA
>JBBSNU010000439.1:0-4858 GCA_038260455.1 Chroococcales cyanobacterium
ATGGCGGATCAGGGAGTGGACAATTTGAGCGTAGCGGCAAAAAATAGCCGTGAAGAAGCGCCCTTGATCGGGATGGTTTTGAAACAAAGTCAATAATTCGCGATCGCTGTGGTGGAACAGGGATTTGACCACAGGATGGTTGAATTCTGAAAAATTAGGTGTTTGCACAATTGTTCTGTAAAGGTTTTGGGAATAAATGCTGGTTCAGCCCGATTCTACACTACAATCTACATTTAATGCAACTGCTGAAAAACTGTTGATATTTAAGTCAATTAATTATATAATATAGTTGTAGGTGATGCTGCATTAATCTAAATTGATACATATAAACTATATGTATCCAGCGCACATCAAAAGATAATTTATTGTTTCAAGGGTCAAGTGTTTCTATGTCTAACATTAATACTGCAATAGAATGGTGCGATCGCACATGGAATCCAGCAACTGGCTGCGATAAAGTCAGTCCCGGCTGCACTCATTGTTATGCAGAAGCATTAACAAAAAGGTTTCACACTAATTTTCCTAACGGCTTTACTTTTCAAGAACACCCAAAGCGTTTGAACGAACCTAGAGGTTGGCGAAAGCCTAGTCGTATCTTTGTTAATTCAATGAGCGATTTGTTCCATGAAGATATTTCTCTTGATTTTTTGAAACAAGTCTTTGAGGTAATGCGTGAAACTCCTCACCACATTTATCAAATCCTTACCAAGCGAGATCAACGTTTAGTAGAGTTAGCCCCTCAACTTGAATGGTCTGATAATATTTGGATGGGCGTGTCTGTTGAAAATCAAAATTATGTTCATCGTGTGGATTCTTTGCGACAAGTCGATGCAAAGGTACGCTTTTTATCCTGCGAACCACTTTTAGGTGATTTAAAACTAAATTTAAAAGACATTCACTGGGTAATTGTTGGGGGAGAATCGGGGGTAAAACACCGTCCCATGCAACCTGAATGGGTCGATCATATCAAGCAGCAATGTCAAGATGCTGAAGTAGCATTTTTCTTCAAGCAGTGGGGAGGTAGAACACCTAAAGCTGCTGGCAGACTTCTGGATGATAAAATTTGGGATGAGATGCCGGAAGCATGGGAAAAGCACCAAAAGCAATGGAATCGTTACACTTTGACAACAAGCAGAGATAGAGGACATGGCAGTGCCGTGTCCCTACAGGAATCGATCGCTTGAGGGGTCTACTTCATCTAAGATAAATCTGCTGTCTATATATATTCGGGCTGATTTTACTACTAAATACACTACAATCTACATTTAATACAAATGCTTAAAAATTGTCAATATTTAAGCAAAATGAATTATATAATTTTGGATTTTTCTGAACAAGTTACACAAGCATGAGCAACTTGAAACAAGTTACCATTTATACTCGCGGTTTAACTACGGCAAGCGGTGCTGGCGGATATGGGGCAATCTTGCTGTATGAAAATCATCGCAAGGAATTATGCGGCGGATTTCAGTTAACTACAAACAATCGTATGGATATTCTTGCTGCAATTGAAGGTCTGAAAGCACTCCAAACAAAATGTAAAGTGACGCTATACAATAACAACGGGTACCTTGTAGATGCTATTGCCAACAATTGGGCGATTCGCTGGCAGGCTAATAACTGGAAAAATAGTGACAATAAACCTACTGCTAACGTAGATTTGTGGGAGCAACTACTTCTATTCTGTTCGCAACACGATGTTGAGTTTATTAGAATCAAGCAATGTGCGGGCAACCAAGAGTATCAACGCTGCAATTATATTTCCCGACAAGCAGCAAATCAACAAAACTTACCAATAGATGAAGGCTATCAACCGTAAAACTCGCGAGCAAAACCATAACCTCCGCCCCCCGGAGTCTCAATGACAAACACATCCCCCGATCGCATTTCCACACTCGCCGTACTTCCCAACTCCTCAACATTTCCATCAAATCTCTCAACATAATTCCGCCCAACTTTCCCCGCTTCACCCCCATGCAAACCGCAGGGAGAAATCACCCGCCGCCCCGATAAAATTCCCGCCGTCATCGCCTCCAGAAACCGCACTCGCCGCACCACTCCATTACCGCCGCGATGATTTCCATTCCCGCCGCTATTAGCCCGGATTGCAAAACTTTCTAACAGCACCGGAAACCGCCATTCTAATACTTCAGGATCGGTTAAACGCGAATTAGTCATGTGAGTTTGCACCGCATCAGTGCCGTCAAAACTTGCACCAGCACCCGAACCGCCGCAAATTGTTTCATAATATTGATAGCGGTGATTTCCAAATGTGAAATTATTCATGGTTCCCTGAGAAGATGCGATCGCCCCCAGTGCACAATACAAAGCATCCGTAATATTCTGCGACGTTTCCACATTTCCCGCCACCACCGCCGCCGGATAGCGCGGATTCAGCATACAGCCTGCGGGATTGATGATTTCCAGAGGTTTCAAACAGCCCGCATTCAGAGGAATATCGTCATCTACCAAAGTGCGGAAAACATACAACACAGCCGCTTTACACACCGCAGCAGGAGCATTAAAATTATTGAATTGCTGAGAAGATGTGCCAGTAAAATCTATTTTCGCACTGCGCGCAGACTTGTTGATTGTAATCGCTACCTTAATCTGTCCGCCACTATCCATCGGATAAGTAAACTCGCCATCTTTCAAAACTTCAATTACGCGCCGCACCGATTCTTCAGCATTATCTTGCACAAAGCCCATATAAGCTTGTACCGTTTCTAAGCCGTAATGTTCAACCATCTTTAGAAGTTCTGCTACACCGCGATTATTTGCAGCAACTTGCGCTTGCAAATCCGCGATGTTTTGTGCGGGATTGCGAACAGGAAAATCTCCGGTTGTGAGAATTTCTAGTAATTCTGATTCTCGGAATTTCCCCTCGCTTACTAGCTGGAAATTGTCCAGCAATACGCCTTCTTCAGTTACTATTTTACTATTCGGAGGCATGGAACCGGGAGTGATACCGCCGATGTCGGCGTGGTGTCCCCGCGAAGCCACATAAAACAAAGGAAGGGAGGAAGAATTATCAAATACGGGAGTAATTGCGGTGATATCTGGTAAATGCGTGCCGCCGTTGTAGGGATTGTTAGAAACATAAACATCGCCCGGTTTAATTGCATTGCCTTGTGCTAAGATTAAAGCTTCAACGCTTTCGCTCATTGAACCGAGATGCACGGGAATGTGCGGCGCGTTGGCAACTAATTGCCCGTTTTTGTCGAATACTGCACAGGAAAAGTCGAGGCGTTCTTTGATGTTGACTGAGGAACTTGTATTTTGTAATGTAACGCCCATTTGTTCGGCGATCGCCCGAAATAAGTTATTAAAAATTTCCAGCAAAACTGGATCTGATTTAACCGCAGATAAACGCGAATTAACGCGGATGCGATCTGCGTCTATCTCCGTGGATCTGCGGTTCAAAATTAAATTGTTATTTTCCGTGATGGTCGCTTCCCATCCAGGTTCTATAATATTAGTTCCAGTTGCTTCTACGATCGTAGCCGGGCCGCTAATGCAGTCGCCCGATCGCAAATCTTCCCTCCGATAAACAGGCGTTTCCCGCCACTCGCCAGCAACATACATTTGCACGGTAGAGATTGGCTGCAGGGCGATAGCTTCCGCATCACGAGAATTAGCAACTATCGATTCATCCGCCACATTCATGGTTTCTACAACTTCCACCGAAACCGCTTCGACAATCAGCGATTTTTCCGGCATAATAAAACTGTATCGCTGTCGGTGCAATGCTTTAAATTCAGCCTGCATCTCCTCAAGATTTCCCGCAAAATTCACCATCAAAACCGAATCACTTCCCTGATATTTAAGATGCAGCTTCTTCACAACCAAAAGCTCTTTCTCTCCCTCAGCGCCCTCTGCGCCTCTGCGGTTCAATTCCTTCTTTCCCTCCGCCTCCAATTGCGCTAAAATATCCTGTAAATCACCAATTAATTCACCAGTTAATAATTCCTCGATCGCCCTTTCGCGAATAGCCCGCACATCAGCCAAACCCATACCGTAGGCGGATAACACGCCCGCGTAGGGATGAATAAATACCCGTTTCACGCCCAAACAATCGGCGATCGCACAAGCGTGTTGGCCGCCCGCGCCGCCGAAACAGCACAAGGTATACTCAGAAACGTCATAACCGCGTTGAAGCGAAATTTTTTTCACCGCATTAGCCATCTTTTCCACGGCGATCGCCAAAAAACCCTCCGCCACCTGTTCCGCCGTCCTCTCGCCCCCAATTTCCCCCGCTAACTGCACGAATTTTTGCTTTACTACCTCAGTGGCGATCGGCAAATCTCCCCGCAATCCGAACACTTTCGGGAAAAAATCCGGTTGAATTTTGCCCAACATCACATTACAATCAGTCACCGTCAAAGGCCCGCCCTTCCGATAGCAAGCTGGGCCTGGATTAGCGCCTGCAGACTCCGGCCCGACGCGGTAGCGCGCCCCGTCAAAAAACACAACGGAACCGCCACCGGCTGCTACAGTGTGAATTGCCATCACGGGCGATCGCAATCTCACCCCAGCAATTTCCGTCTCAAATTCCCGTTCATATTCGCCGTTAAAATGGGCAACATCTGTCGAAGTTCCGCCCATATCAAAGGTAATAATTTTATCGAAACCTGCCTTTTTACTGGTTTGAACTGCACCGACAATTCCCCCAGCCGGGCCGGATAAAATACTGTTTTTCCCTTGAAATTGTGCGGCATCTACCAAGCCGCCGTTCGACTGCATAAACATTAATTTTGGGGATTGGGCATTGGGCATTGGGCATTGGGCATTGGGCATTGATAATCCCTCATTCCGAGGATCTACCTCAATTAACTCACTGGTTACTTGTTCGACATAA
>JBBSNU010000440.1:0-4857 GCA_038260455.1 Chroococcales cyanobacterium
ACTTTTGTCTTTAAAGTATCTTTGCCGACTTTCGTAAGTGCCAACATTAAACAGGTTATTTGACCATTTTAGGAGTTGCTCAACAATAGGTTTTTCAAATTTTGTTAAATGCCAAACATCTTTTTGCACTGCGTACATTTTGTTTCACCTCCATTGATTAATTTTACCATGTATCGCATTTGTCTGACTGGTAGACTAAAGTCTACTCCTACCTTTCATCCCTGGACTAAAGTCACAGGGTTTTCAGGGGTTTATTTATAATTATGACCTACAGCTAGATAATTTTCTTAACCCAGAGGCGATCGCACGAATGGGGATTTCCGAATATGGGCGATCGCACAATCTGCTGACATCGCGTTATAGAAGTTGAGATCCTTCGTGATTTGAATGCTGACGCTGTGCAATCTGGATTAACATCCTCAATGCGTCATTCACTGCTACATCATTAGGAAAAGCTCTGGCAATATCGGGGTCTAAAAGCACCAAGTTTGTCCCTGCACGATATCGCTCAACATACTTGCCTTTAACACCTCCTTTCATCTGAGCAAAGTCATACTCAGCAAGTAATTCGTCTTCCATTTCGTTCTCAATATCCTTCTTCATAAAACCTCTGTTCCTGGCGGGTAGCTTTTCGGGCGCTGATGATTCGTACTTTTTCTCCTTGATCGGTGTGTGCAACAATTAAAAGTTGCCCATACCTAGATATGCCAATGATAACGTAGCGACTTTCTCCGACGGAATGCTGAGGATCGGGAAACGTTACAGATAGCTGGTCATTAAATACAGTTGCGGCATCCGGAAAGGAAACACCATGCTTCTCAAGGTTTAGCGTCGCTTTGTCTGGATTCCATTCAAACTCCATAAATAAATCTCCATGCCTTTGTCTGCCGCTGCTTCACCATCACTAAATTCTCGCTTTCCTTTTACCTTTAACAGTTAACTGCTTGGTAATTGATGTATAATAATGCAAAGCAAAAAGCAAATTGAAACCAAAAAATATCAAAGTTAAAACAAGGGTAAAAAAAGAAGTAAACGACAACCGGGAAATCATCGTAAACATCGCCAAGATGATAGAGCAAAACCCAAAACCGGAAGCAAAAGAACTTAAAAGCAGCAACTGCACCTTAGACATAGTTTAATTTTAAAATTATCAGTAAAATGCACTCTTGGCAGCTACAGACGAGTGCCAAATGATACTTATTACTATATAGCGGAATTGCTCAGTTGCGCCAAGGGCTTCCGGCGTCAAGCTAAAAAGGTTGGAATTCTACTGAAAAATACAGCCCGCGCTCTTGCAAACTTCTGTCTCTCGACTTAATATCGATCAAAGGAATTCCCCAGCCCAAGCGAGCATTCCACCTCTGGCCGTACTGCCACCGCAAGCCCAATCCCGCTGACAGCAAAGTATTTGTTTCCAAATCCGCCCTTGGGCCGCTATTCCAAACATTGCCAGCCTCCACAAACGGCGTCACCTGCAAAACTCCTTGGTTGTCGCCAATCCGCAAAATCGGATAGCGTAACTGGGCTGAAGCAAAAATCCCGCTATGGGCGAGCAAAGCATCCTGACGGTAGCCCCGCACTGTCTCCGGGCCGCCCAAACCAAATTGTTCGATCGGCAAAAGCTCACCTCCAGCCAACTGCACGTCCGATCGCACCACCAGCAGCGTCTGGGGATCCAACAACCGCACGTACTGCACTTGACCCCGCCACGCCAAAAATTGACCGTCAGGATCACTGCTGTTCACCCTAGCGCCAAATGCTGCCACTCCCAGACTGAACTGCGATCGCGCCGCCAAGACATCCCTATTAAATTCTTAATTCAACATAAAGATACTTGACAGAATGCAATGTTTGTGTATTGATAAATTGTCTTTGAAAAAAGCTCCGACTTCCCCAAGCTAGCGCTGTAGGTAGGCGGAGCATTCTATCAAAGCGATCGTCTGAGAAATAGGTGAATTTTGATAGAAATTACTACATTTTATTGAGCTGCGATCGCAATTCTTCCAACTCAGCGTCAATCACCGGACTCGACTCGGAGGTACTAGCCTTAGCAGTATTATCCGCTGCGGGCAATTGACCTTGAGACACAGAACCTCCGCCCAGTTGAGCTTTCATCTGAGCCAACTCGTCGTCAACATCGCCGCCACTTTCTAGCAAGCGGAACTGTTCCTCTAAATTGCTGCCGCCGGCCGCCAGTTCTGCTGATGCTCCCGCGCGAGCTTCTATCTGCAAAACTTTTTCTTCCATGCGATCGAAAGCTGCCATTGAACTGCCAGTATTCAGGGTGCCAATGGTGTTGTTGAGCTGTTCCTGGGCCTTAGCTGCAGATATTCTCGCCTTGAGCATATCCTTCTTAGTTTTGGCTTCGGAAATCTTGCTTTCCAAACCGATCAAGTTGCGTTTGAGGCTTTCTACTTGACCCGATTGCTGGTCCAAACTGCTTTTCAGGGTAGCCGCCGTTTCTGCGTGAGACTTTTTACGCACCAGGGCTTCGCGGGCCAAAGTTTCGTCTCCTTTTTGCAGGGCTAGCTGAGCGCGCTGCTGCCACTGGTTAGACTGGGATTCAGCTTGATTGTACTGAGTCTGGGTGCGCTTTTGGGTGGCGATCGCGCTGGCAACGGCCTGACGCAACTGCACCAAGTCTTCCTGCATATCCGTCACGGACTGTTCTAAAATCTTTTCCGGGTCTTCAGCTTTGTTGACCATATCGTTAAGATTGGCTCTGACGACTCGGCTGATGCGGTCAAATAATCCCATAATCCTATTTTTCCTGTGAGGTGTACGAACTAGGCGGTAAGCAGGCTTGATAGCGTTAGCCCGCTCTGAGTGAAACTCGTTTGGTCAGATGTTTCGCGCGATCGAGCCTTTGGCAATTTTTGCAAACATATAAATACAGTTTAAAGCGATCGAGTCAGTGGTGCAGGCAAGCTGATTTGATGCACCTATCTATTGAGTTTAACTTCGATCCGGGAATTCCCCAACACGCTTGTGAAGTATCTGTGACTCGACTGTTGAGAATTTTTTGCCCTTCCAACTATTGTGCTGCTGGTTCTGGTTCAGGATGCGGGCGGCTCGCCAGAGGGCAATTTTGGTGTATTGTTGCCTGGAAGCATTTGTGCTTTCATCGCCGCCAACTCGGCATCGACATCTCCGGCACCTTCGAGAGAGAGAAACTGCTTTTCTAAATCGTTAGTTCCGAGTTCTGCGATTGCTTCGGAGCGAGCTTCTAGCTGCATGACTTTCTCTTCCATTTTTTCAAAGGCGCTCAAAGCACTGCCGGTACTGAGATTTCCCATCATTTCTTGCAGCCTTTCTGAAGCTTTTGCCGATCGAGCTCGGGCAATATACATATCTTTTTTAGATTTTGCCTCATAAATTTTACTTTCGAGCGATCGCATATTTTCTTTAAGTTGAGTCACCACAGCGTTCTGCTGTCCGAGACTAGCTTTCATCGCCGTTGCCGTTTCTTGATAGGTTTTTTTTCGCGTCAGAGCTTCCCGCGCCAAATTTTCCTCGCCTTTTTGCAAAGCTAGCTGCGCCCGCTGGTACCATTCTGCCGCTGTAGATTCTGCTTGGGAGCATTGGCGTTCGGTGCGTTTTTGAGCGGCAATCGCTCCTGCTACAGCTTGTCTGAGCTGGATTAAATCTTCTTGCATATCCATTACAGCTTGTTCCAGAATTTTTTCTGGATCTTCTGCAGCTCCGATCAAACTGTTAATATTGGCTCGAATCACTCGCCAAAGGCGATCGAATAATCCCATGAGCTCCGTCTCCCGATTTTATTAAATTTTAGATTTAGGGGATGGGAATTGACAATTAAAAAAACAATTTTGTGTTAGACAAAACACTCATCACTGTCGGGCTTTGTCTAACAATTTATTTGAATTTTTTTACTCTTTACCTAGTTTACGGCTGATAGTATTGCACCTTCACCCCTTTGGCTTGGAGTTCTTTTACCAAACGTTCTGCTGATGCGGCATCGTTCAAAGCCCCCATTTGGATCTTGACACCCTTTGAGAAATTCCGCACGTAGGCATCGGGAACTGCAGTTCTGGCTTGCTGGAGAGATTTTTCGTTGGTGTAATCGGTGACAACGTAATAGAAACCGTCGGCTGCCCGTCTCGGAGTTCCTGCGGGGGCTGCGGTTGCCGGGGGTACTGCGGCCTGCGGGGCTGCGGCCTGCGGGGCTGCTGTCGGTGTGGGAGGCAGTGTCGGCAGTGTCGGGACAGGCTCGGCCGCCCTGGGGCTAGGACTAGGCAGCAAAGCTGTGCTGAGATTGTTTAGTCCTTGTTGGGCACCTCTAGCAGGGTTGCCGTCTTCTGTAGGAATCGGGACAGCGCCGATGGGGGCTGGAGGTGCTGGCGGAGTTGGCGGGATTGATGCTTTTGGCGATGGCGAAGCAATCGGGCTGGCTGTGGGCTTGACATTGCTGAGAGTGCTCAAATCTAGATCGACAAATTCCTTGGATACCAGATTTGGAGCTTTTGGCAGTTCTTTGGCGCTGCTATTTGAGGGGGCGCTAGCGGTGGGACTTTGGTTGTTTCCGGGCGCGGGGCGATCGAGCAAACGGTTCAAACCTGTCATTTTAACTACACTTGACGGGTGCATGACTGCGTAGCCCAAAGCTGTGCACGACAGCAGAAACAGCAGCATCGAACTCAGTCCCAAGGGAGTTAACAGACTCGCGGCCAAACTGCGTTCTGCAGGCTCGGTTTTTGCTTCGTCCAAACTTTCTATCAGTTTTTCGCTGGATTCAAGATACTTTTGGGGTGCAAAGCCACTGCTAGATAATTTCGTGCCACCCCTGGTAGTTGCTAGCGGGGCATCGCCCTGAACGCCCGCCAGGGATAGGGGCAG
>JBBSNU010000441.1:0-4838 GCA_038260455.1 Chroococcales cyanobacterium
GCGGTTTGGTGATTGCTAAAGGCTTGATGGGTGCTTCTCGCGGTCAGCCTCAGTTTAAGGATATGATCGCTTTGTTTGAGGTGCGCTGGGTGTCTGCTAAAGACTTGGGAATTGGCCCGCTTGAGTTAATGCCGATGTTTTGAAGCAAGAGTTAACAGTTGATAGTAGACGGTTGACATGAAGAGTTGATCGAAGGAAAAGTTGACATCAGGAATAAGGAAGAAGAAAATGTAAAAGTAGTTATGGGGAGCATCTCAGTTTTGCAAAAAGCATTTTTTTGTAGTGCGAGCGTCCCCGCTCGCGTCTTGTACTCGCGAGCGGGGACGCTCGCACTATAAATGCAAAACTGAGATGCTCCCTAGTTATGTAGGGTGCGCCTAGCGCACCATAGTTGTTTAATTATTAGACATCTCAAAAATAGAAAATTTTTGTAGTCAAATAGTCTAAAGTTAGGAATAAAAATTTAATAATTTAAGCGATTGCTCGTTACTAGGATCTACTTGGTAATGCTTCTGGGGCGAGGAAGAGCCTCCTTGGATATCGCAACTTACAGGATAGAGGACTGTAGGAGGTGCTTAAGTTATTAAGTTTTCGATCCTTAGTTGTTTTTACCGCGAGCAGATGAGAAGTCTATTAAATTAGATTAAAAATAATAACTAAGAAACGCAGCGATTAGTAGGTGTAAATTATGAGTAACTCGAATAATTAATAGAACTCTGTACCGAACTATCTCAAACAATCTTCCCCACAGATACAGACATCCCCGCAATCCGCAACGCCCCCGAATTCAAGCGATTAATTCCGCAACTCAAAAACCGGGAGCAAAAACCGCACATCGCCTTAATTTTGCACTCGTGCCCCTGCGAAAATGCGCTTTCGTCTTTCACCCGCAAACTCGCGGACTCTCACATGGGTATTCATATCGCCTGGATTACCGATACACCGCTGGAATTGCCGTTAACAGGTTTTGCGGTGGAGGGAGAGGATTTGTTGGATGCCGTGCAGGATTGGATTGCGGGGATTGGTGGGTGATATTGGGATGGCGATGTTGTTGTCTGGGCTCTGCGATTGCTTTGCTTCGCGCGCAATGACAATACACAAAACTTTTCGTGGGTTGCGTGGGCTCTGCGATTGCTTTGCTTCGCGCGCAATGACATATTCTCTTCAACCCGCGGAGGCGGGTTTTGTCTGTGTCGGCGCGATTTCAATCGCCCGCTACTCCGGGGCCGGCTAGAAGCCCACCCCACAAGAGTTTTAATTTCTTCAACCCGCGGAGGCGGGTTTTGTCTGTGTCGGCGCGATTTCAATCGCCCGCTACCGCAATACTGCGATACTAATGGTACAGATACAATCGAGCCTCCCCGCAAGACTCCCAAACCATGTCCAAGCCAAAAAAGACCGCCACCAAAACCTACACCGAAATCAACCTCAGCGACCCGCAATACTACTTCAACCGAGAACAAAGCTGGCTGGAATTCAACAACCGCGTGCTCCACGAAGCCCTAGACCCCCGCACGCCCCTCCTAGAAAGACTCAAATTTCTCGCTATTTTTAGCTCAAACCTAGACGAATACTTCATGGTGCGAGTAGCCGCACTCAAACAGCAAGTAGAAGCAAAAGTTAGCAAATTGACCTCCGACGGCAGCAAGCCCCAAGAACAGCTAGATGCCATCCACAAGCGCTTGTTGCCGATGGTTACTCAGCAACACGCCTATTTTGAGCAAACCCTGCGGCCGAAATTAGTAGCAAACGGCATCCACATTCTCGACTACATCGACCTCAATCAAGAACAGCGAAATTACTTGCACCGCTACTTCCAAGAACAAGTATTTCCCGTACTCACACCCCTAGCAGTTGACCCCAGCCACCCATTCCCCTTCCTTTCCAATCTCAGCCTCAATTTAGCAGTAGTTGTCAGAGACCCGAACACCCAAGAGGAATTGTTTGCCCGCGTCAAAGTACCGCAGGTTCTGCCCCGATTTTTGCCCTTACCAGAGGACTTGCAGTGGCAGCAAAAAGGCAAGTCTCCTGTGTGGACGGGGGTACCTCTAGAACAGGTAATCGCCCACAATTTAGAGGCTTTGTTTCCGGGGATGGACATTCAGGAATATCACCCGTTCCGCATTACTCGCAATGCTGATTTGACTGTGGAGGAAGATGAGGCTGAGGATTTGCTGCTGGCCATTGAACAGGAACTCCGCAAGCGCCGGTTTACAGGTTCTGCGGTGCGCCTGGAAATTCAAGCGGTTATGCCGCCTGCTGTGCGAGATATGTTGAGGGATGAGTTGGATCTCGGGGAGCAGGATATTTATGTCGTGGAGGGGCTGCTAGGCCTCAAGGATTTGATGTCTTTGATCGGGCTGCCCGTGCCCGAACTGAAAGACCCCCCGTGGACTCCGGTGGTGCCGCCGCGCTTGCGGAATTCGCAACCGCCAATTTTAGGCAAATCGATGTTGGATGTTGAGGATGGTGATGATATTTTCACGACTATCCGTCAGGGAGATGTGATGCTGCACCATCCTTATCACTCGTTTGCGGCGACGGTGCAGCGGTTTATTACTGAGGCGGCGCACGATCGCTCCGTGTTAGCCATTAAGATGACTTTATACCGCACTTCTGGTGATTCGCCGATCGTCAGCGCCTTAATTCAAGCAGCGGAAAACGGCAAGCAAGTAGCCGTTTTAGTGGAGCTCAAAGCCCGGTTTGACGAAGAAAACAATATTAATTGGGCTCGCAAGTTAGAACAAGCTGGAGTGCACGTTGTTTACGGTTTGGTGGGACTCAAAACCCACACCAAGATTGTGATGGTAGTGCGCCGCGAGGACGGATTTATTCGCCGCTACGTCCACATCGGCACGGGAAATTATAACCCAAAAACGGCTGGACTGTATACTGATGTGGGTTTGTTGAGTTGTCGCGAAGATTTGGGTGCGGATTTGACGGATTTGTTTAATTATTTAACCGGTTATTCGCGGCAGGTATCTTATCGAAAATTGTTGGTTGCGCCGGTCAATATGCGCGATCGATTTTTAGCATTAATCCGCCGCGAGGTCGAATTCTGCCGCTTGAATGCCGATAGCGGCATGGGTAGCTGCGGCCGGATTGTTGCTAAAATGAATGCTTTAGTTGACCCTCAAATCATTGTTGCTTTGTACGAAGCTTCGCAAGCGGGAGTTAAAATTGATTTGATTGTTCGGGGGATTTGCTGTTTGCGTCCGGGCGTTGAGGGTGTTAGCGAAAATATCAAGGTTATCAGTATTATCGGCCGCTTTTTAGAGCATTCGCGGATGTTTTATTTTTTCAACGGTGGTGACGAAGAGGTGTATATTGGTTCTGCTGACTGGATGCAGCGCAATCTCACAAGACGGGTTGAGGCGATCGTCCAAGTGGAAGATCCGACTATAGTGATGGAGTTACAAGAAATTTTGGGTGTGATGTTGGCGGACAACCGTCAAGCCTGGGATTTGCAGCCTGGGGGACACTATTCTCAGCGGCGGCCACCTGCTAATAACCCGGAGGTGAGTTCCCAACAGATTTTGATGGATATGGCGATGAATTAGGGCGATCGTCCGGTTAAACCCCAATGATATCGCAGTGCGAGCGTCCCCGCTCGCGATCGGGTTAAAGAGCGATCGGGTTAAAGAGCGATCGGGTTAAATGGCGATCGGGTTAAAGAGCGATCGTCCTAATGATACCGAAGTGCGAGCGGGGACGCTCGCACTACACTGGGAAAATTATTATCCCGATCGCAGCGGAAACGATATCATTTAGCTGATGACTGCTGACTAATGACTGTTAACTGTCAAAAGTGCGCTTAAATTCTTCTAACAAATCGTCAATTTCCTCGATCGCCTGACTGACATCGATTCTCAGAGCTCCCAAGTCCGATCTATCTAACAGCCGCACGAGAGATTCCCGCTTGATTTCGATCTCTGCTACGCGCTCTTTAATTGTCTGTGCATCCATTGTTTTTTGCCTTTGCTACTATTAACAAAAATATTTGACATTCCCCCTGCGAACAGACGAGAATTTTTAATTCGCCGACATAGATTTCTCAGTTCATCCTTCACTGTTTTTTATATTGTAAGTGATGAACGCGATCGGGGTTTTTGAATCTGTGTTATATTTTGATTGTACCTCAAAAAATTAGCTAAACTTCAGCGCAGAAAAGGCGGACGCTTAGAATCTGCGGGTTTGTTTTTCATCACTTCAGTTAAAAATCGCTTCAGAGCTTTCTCGCGATTTTTCATAAAAGCCGACCAAAATCCCGGTTGATATTCGTCCATCGTCTTGGCTAGGGCCCAGACATCGATCGCTAAGATATTATAAAGCCTTTCATCTTCGCGTTTGAGCGAGTTGATCTGCTCTAGAACCGACTTGTTTGTGACCGCAGTTTTTCTGTCTTCGTCTTTGATCATGTCCGAAAATTGGTTGAAAGGGCAAGATGGTCGATCGCGAGTTCAAATCTCTATACTTTAATGATACTGCCGATCTCGATTGCCTTCTGGAACCCGCGCCACACAATTTACACGGATATTTACCAGTCGCAAGGCCGCCGGGGAAAGCGGGATAAGTTTTGGCGGCGAGAGACAAGATTGTGCGCGCACACCCCTCCCGCCCTTATTGACGCTAGCAGTTTTCGTAGGTCTTTTGGCAAAAAAACTAAATTTTTTCCAGACTTCTTGCCCGATAATAATTAAAGTATCTTGTTTCTGTCGGACTACTTACCTCACGAATATGTTACGTAAAACTTCTTTAGCAAGCCTAGCCTTAGTTGTGGGCGGTATCCTAGCAGTAGTCGGGTTCTATGCCTACTTCACCGACAAACCTACCTTAAA
>JBBSNU010000442.1:0-4835 GCA_038260455.1 Chroococcales cyanobacterium
GCTTTAATTTCCAATTATCCAGCCAGATTTGAGCTTGAGCGTAGCCTTTGGTGCTGTGGTGGTCAGTAATAGCTAAGCCTTTGAGGCCGACGGCTATTGCTTGTTCCATCACTTTCTCTGACTGCGATCGCCCGTCGGAGTTAACCGTGTGGAGGTGGAAGTTGTAGGAACCCGGACAGCTATCGGCATTTATTGTCTGCAAGACTTGTTTGAGGGCCGAGATATTCTGGGCTTCTGGTTTGAGACTAGAACTTGGTGCGGAAGCGAGATTGACCGTCATAAGCGTTTCTATAAAAAAGACGAGCTTTGTTTAATATATCTAATTTATTGAAAATTTGCGGGCTTGAAAATTTGTGCTTGGCTAAGGGGGCTTGACCTTGATGGCTGAGAATTTTTGTGCAAAAAGCACGAATAAATTAGGTTCGAGCAGAAATAAATTAGTAGCCCTAGGGTGCGTCGCGATGGAAAATCCCTCAATAAAAATCGACTGTTTCGAGCGACGCACCTGTACCATCGCGAGTTGAATAAACAACTTTCTGTTTGACTATTTCCCAACTCTTCTGTCATAGGAACATTATTCGTAGAGTGCGTCTAACAAAGAAAATCACGCAGCATAAAGAGCAACAATTTAACAGATCCGCACCCAGCGACAATCGCTTAATAAACAAGTGTTCGGCGGAGTGAAACGGAGGATTGTTTGCACCTTACATACAGCAAATTTTAGGTAAAAGAAGTACAATAAAATTGCGCTCTGTAGGGATTATGCCAAGAGCGATCGCCCTCTCGCCATCCGGCTTTTTGATGCGGGCTCAATCAACTTGAAAAAAGCTGTATGTAAGGTGCGAATCTGTCATATTGTAGATTGAATTTTGGATAAAACAATGGCGGCGCACCCTAGGAATAATAATGATATCATGTCCTGTCGATTGACCTATCTAAGATTGGTTCGTAGTGCGGACTTCAGTCCGCAGTCAAAGAGCGGACTAAAGTCCGCACTACGAACGAACGAACGAACCGTTTTTGTTATAATTATCGACCGGAAATGATCTGACTAATGACTAATGACCAATGACTAATGACTTCTTATATATAGCGGTTCTCAAAAAAGTGAGGATAGCCCTATGCCCTATGCCCTATGCCCATAGCCCTATGCCCTATGCCGTTCGCGTACCTCATCTTTCTGAGAAAGGCTATATCAATTTAATCGCATTTTAAACCTGCCGCTGCGGCTGTGGGAAATTCTATCGGCACAAAGGTAAGGCCAAATTGTTCTTTAGCACAGGGTACAATATGCGCCAATGCTTTAGGAGAGTTTTTCCGATTTCCAGTCTTCGAGTCAAATTCAATTATACCCGTGGCTCCCTCTGCTTTAAAGTTGGGATCTGCCATAGTTTTTTGCATTCCTTCGCGGCTGGGTTCCGGCTGCATTTCTATCGCTTTAATCAGCGTTTTGGCGGCATCGTAGGTTAAAGCAGAGCGAGTATTTACCGGGCCTCCCCACAATTTTTGTGCGTTTACGGGAAAATTTTTATCAAAACTGATTAACGGATGCCAAAATACAGATACGCCGAGTTTTTTAACAGACTTTAGTTGTGTTGCTAGTTTTAGCGTTCTCTGCTCGTATAGCGTCCAAGGCCCGACAATCCAATTGCGATCGTCGTTAGCTTTAATCATCTCGATCGCATTTTCCAGCGAATTAGTGACTTGACCGTCGGGAACTACAAGTAAGGCGGTTTTTGGGGTTTTTTCAACTTCTGCGATCGCAGCTTTGGCGTTAAAACTATCTTTAGATAAATCGTAATAATTACTGCTCCTAAAAGTCGTTCCTCCTCTGGCTTCAAATTGCTTTTTGAATTCTTCCCACAAAGAAGCGCTGAAGGGACTGTTGGGATTGTAAAAAACTGCAGCTCGTTTTTGCCCTACTTTCAGTAGTTGATTTACCAAAGCTTCAGCTTCTATGCTAGTTGTCGGAGCCGTCCGAAAGAAAAATTTTCGAGGTTTGCGCGTCAGTTCTTCTGTGGTGCTTCCCGGAGAAATGGCGACAAGTTTATTTCGATCGTAAATATCTACTGTTTCTACGGTCATGTCGCTTGTGTAGTGTCCGATGACTGCGAGAATATCTGGCTGAGCGACTAGGTAATTTGCCCTTTGCTTTGCGTAGGATTTGATATTTCCGTCATCAGCAATGATGACTTTTAGACCTTTTTTTCTAATAGCTTGTGGTGGTAGAAAGCCTTTACCTGGAAAATCTCGATTGCTGTCAGTTGCAGGGAGGATACCTAAATTAACTTCGGTTTGAGCTTGAGCGATGCCTCGCAGCAGTTCTTCTGCTAAGTTGGCGTTCAGAATGCTGCCGTCTAGATTTCTGCGGATGGGAACAACAATTGCGATCGTGTAATATTCTGCATTGATGGCTTTTAGCAGAGCATTGTTGATGTAAATTAAAGTTTCTGGATCTTTGCGGTCATCTCGCCAGGACTGTTTGAGCAATTTTAAAGCTTCGGGATAATTTGAGTCGGCAAATTCATTAATTCCCCTTTGTTTTGACCAAAGGGCGGAGGTTTGGACTAGGAGTTTTTCGCCAGAACTTACACCATCTGCAGGAAGCGTTTGTCGCGGCAAAATTTTGGGGATTAAAAGTACGATCGCCAATCCGATCGCAATTCCAGCAACGCCTAACAGCGGCCAGGGAAAGCGCGATCGCTTTTGAGGAGCAATTTTGCCTACAGGCGGTGCGATCGCATCCAAGTCTTCTAAAACCTCAGTAACAGATTGGTAGCGTTCAATAAAATGGAAACGCACCATCTTACTAACAATATTTTTTAGACTGTCGCTAACTTGTAAAATCTGTTTATTGTGCGTCGAGTAATCCCAGACAATTTCACAAGTTTGGGGATCTTGCGGGAGATTCCTGGGAAGCTTGCCGGTCAGGGCTTGAATCACAATGATTCCTAAAGCATAAATATCGTTATAAGGTTGCGGGACAGACCTCGGATTGTATTGTTCGGCAGGCATATAACCGATTGTGCCGATCGCCTGCGATGTTATTTCACCCGTAGAGTCAGCCGTAAAAGTGCTGATTTCTTTGACAGCCCCAAAATCTATCAAAACAATTTTACCATCCTTAGTGCGCCGAATTAAATTAGCCGGTGTAAGATCGCGGTGAATAACATTTGCTTGGTGTACAAAATTTAAGATTTCTATAATTTCTCGTAAAAAGGCGATCGTCTGTGATTCCGTCCACTGCTGACCTGCTGGCAAAAATTCCTGATTTAGGGGGGTTCCTTCAATATATTCTTGAACGATATAAAAATGATTGTTTTCTTCAAAGCGATCGAACAATTTGGGAATGCGCGAGTGATTTCCGAGAGTCTGCAAAGCCCTAACTTCCCTTTGAAATCGCTCCCGGCATCTTTCCAATACCCGGATATCGTCGCATTCAGGAAAAGGAATTTCCTTAATCGCGCAGGGGGGATTTTCGGAGTTTTCTCTATTTTGAGCCTTGTAGGTTCTAGCAAATCCTCCCTGTCCTAATTGAGCAATAATTCTGTAGCGTTCAGCCAGTACATCTCCGGGATTGAGACACATAAATTTTATAGTTCCTTTTGGGGTTCGACCGTTGATGTTGATTATAATACAAAATCTGGGTTCACTACTTCATTTATGGGGAGCATCTGGTGTTTTGCATTTATAGTGCAATACGGTTCACTTAAAATTGTCCGAAGAGAGGAACGAAGCAATCGCAGGATCTATTTTTCATAGTTTTTTACCGTCTGGATCGCCTTAAGTAAACCGTATTGATTTATAGTGCTGTAAGAGTTCGCGTATTGTACAACTCGCGAGCGCGGACGCTCGCACTATAATAAAAATGCTTTTTGCAAAACTGAGATGCTCCCCATTGATGGGACTTGGCGGTGACAACTGATATCAAATAGAAACAATAATCCTAGATATTGGAGAGTTCACTAAATTGCCTTTAACAAGGAGGACTTAAAATCAAGTGTTGTTCCCCCTTTTTGAAAGCTTGTCATTACCCCAATATCCTAAAAACCCTCGAATGACGCGCGATACCGCCAGGGGATTTATTCCCTGGCTAATAGCTTAAGTCAGTTAAAACCGACTAACTTTTTGGTTGGTTTAGTTATTTTTTAACAGAATGCGAACTCCCTTGCCGTAGGTTTGAACAGAATGCGGGCTATTACGAACCTTGCTGATTGCGGTCAATCGACCGGACATGATATGACATTATATATTGCATCATTCTTAAGAACGAGAATCTTGCCAATTCCTAATCAAAAAAAATCCCAGGTTATTCCTGGGAATCATAAATATTAAGAAAAATTAGTGCTTTTTTAATATATTTAATTAGCTCAAAAGCTGTCATAATCCAGCATCCCCAGTTGGAGAGTTGAGAGCGGAAAGCGGGGCGGGCGTTCCCGTGCAGATGCCGCACCCGATCGCATTTTCCAGTCTCCAGAAAACAGTTGCATTCATTTTGCATCACCCGTTAAGCTTGGTTGCTGTTGCGAGTCTGGCTTGCCAGCTCCAACAACTGCGCCCAGCGTTTTTGGACTTGTTTGGGAGTGCAGTTGAGCGCTGTGGCGATCGCCTTGTCGCATTCTTGATTCTGCTTCATTTCCAACAGTTCCTGCATTTGGGGAGACAGCCCTGCGCGAAATGCTTCCCATTTGTCGGAAGTCATTCCCAGCTTTTGATCCACATCAGCACCCAGCCATTCGTGCACGAGTTTCCAGTTTTGACTGCGGGAAAATTTTTCGACGTGGTACTTAAACCGTTGTTGCAAGTAGTCGCGCTGGCGGGAAGACAAACCGAGA
>JBBSNU010000443.1:0-4832 GCA_038260455.1 Chroococcales cyanobacterium
ACTTTTACAGGCCTCTCTTACGCTTCAAAAGATTGTTTGAGCCAATCTGGATTTTCTTGCATCCGGCGGAAAAGAGCCTGCATTTCCTTCGGATTCTGCTTCAGCAGCGCTTCGTACTGCTGGGGCAGTCTACCGGCCAGGAAAATCAATTCCTCTTCGTTGATGTCGAGATTCCGCGCCAATGCTCGAATTACGTCTTCTTTTGGCGCATAATCCGCGCGATCGTTCTCCAACTTCGACAAATAAGTAAAATCCACACTTAGCATACCAGCTAGCTCACGTTGTGAGTAAGCTTTGTCCTTGCGAGCTTGACGGATCAGTCTTCCAAATGTTTGTTCCACGGTTTTTCGCCTCCTGACAAGCATTCTAGCCTGTTTTGATGAAAAGTTCAACAAAATACTTGACGGAAAAATCAACATACGTTACTATGGGTTTAGTTGATGGTTTAGTCAACTAATTTAACCATACTGCTGTGGTTAAAAATGCAAATCAGCTAAACCACACGCTACATATAGCGCCATTAACTTTAGAGGAGCGACCACCGCTGGGCATCTAAACCCTTGTACGCAGCAAATAAAAAGGAGCGATCGCAAATGCTGAGAACCTGGACAGACACACATTACAAGCTAGAAGACGATGACTGGCTATACATCGCCACCCACGAAGAACAAAGCTCAGCCTCACTGGTTTGTCCGGGCTACGCGCGGGATGGCGAAGGCTTTAGCATCCACTTCACCCCGGCGCACTTAGAAACGTTAGAGCATTTACTCGGCGCGCTGCGGATTATTCAAGCTCAACAAGAGGCGATGCTTGAGTATACGTATCCAGAACCAAAAGTGACAACACATCTCATTCGGTAATCAATCGAAGGAAGAAGGAAGAAGGAAGAAGGAAGAAGGAAGAAGGAAGAAGGAAGAAGGAAGAAGGAAGGAAGAAGGAAAAAAACATTTTTGTGACTTCCAAATTGCCAATTTTTAATTCCCAATTCCCAATTTGCAATTGTCATAAAACAAACAAATAACCAAGGGAAAAAACAATGACTACCACAAAAGAAAGACCTACATTTTCCGTATTTGGTGCCAAACCGAGCAATGCTTTGCTAGTACCGGAAATCCCGATCGCTGTCCGAAACAACTGTCAGATTGGCCAATGGGCGATCGGCGATACCGACTATGGTTCCAAATGCTCGATGACTATTCTGAAATTTTCCAAATTCTTCGGCAGTTTAGGTCAAACTTCGCACACATTGTGGGGTCAACTGTGGTTCGTCGCAGAAAGTGGCGAATTGCCGCAAGGAGTTGTCATGGTGACATACATCAAAAACCGCAGTTTGAGCGATTTTAACGGCTTAGTTGCCTCAGTTCAATCTCGCGGAGTAGAGCCTGCTACAGGTATTTTCATTCCTGAGTTTACCCAGCATTCCGGCGAAAAACCAGACGACAGCGGATTCGTTAAACCAATCAATTATTACAGTTTAAAATGGTCGTGGATGGAGCGTAGCAACTGGGCAATTATCGACCAAGCAGCAGCAATTTTGTCAGATTCTAGCAATCAATCGCGGATGATTGACTTAGAAGGAACGCGGCAAATGGTGTGTTTGGATAATCTCCCTCCCCAGGAAGTGGCGCGCTTAATGGCTGCTCACACTAGCGGTGAAAGCGATGCAATGGCTTTGAATTCCAACGGCGGTATGTCGCTACCGCCAGCCGAAGACCAATTAACGGCTGACTTGTTCTAATTTTGTTGTAAAGGCGCGATTTAATCGCGCCTTTACCATAACTGTTACAACAGAGTGAAATGAAGAAATCAACGAAACTAAAAACCAAGCCAAACCTGCAAGAAAGCCGTTTGAGAGAAAATTTCGAGATGCTCAGCCAAATTCGGACAGATGCAGTTAACGATATCGAAAGTCTCACCGAAGATTTCCAGCACATGACTTTAGTTGCCGAATCAATCCGGCGGAATTACCGAGCTTTGCTTTCGGAAAATCAACTGCTAAAAGACACACTTTTAAGTATAGTTGACGAGTGCGATTGCTGGCAAAGTAATCGGTGTGATCGCTGTCAAAAAATTCTCAAATCTCTAGATAGCAACAATCCAGACTTTCCACCGAATGCAGCCAAAGAATACCGAGCTATTCTCAGCCAACTCAGGAACTTAGGATAGATCAAAACGTCTCACCAACCAAGCCTGCAAAAGTTTGAATCAGGAGCCAAAAACCTTATGACACTAGCAACTACCAAAGATAGCAAAACCAAGATTTTGCAAAATTTTCAGCAGATTTTAGCAGACAAGAAAAAGATTGAATCTAAAGTCGAAACTAAGGAACAGTCAGCCGAAAAAGCCAAAAGCAAACAACTCCTAGAAGTTGCTTCTACCTACACAATTGACAGCATTGTTAAAGGCTTGGCAGACTTGCAGTTAGATTTCGGTAGCATCACCAGCGGACTTTCGGAAAAACTGAAGGCGGAATCTTCAAAATTAGATGAATTAAAACGGGCGATCGAAATTGAAGCCGAACAATTGCAAGAGTTGCAGCAAGTTAGAGTTGTAGCAGACGCTCTCCACATTTTAACTCAAGAGCACCGGGAAAAACTGACGCTCCTCGAACAAAACGCTACTAGCCAGCGCGAAATTCTCGAAAAAGACACGACCCAAAAACGCAAGATTTGGGGGAAAGAACAGCAAGAATTTGATGTAGTAGTTCAAGAAAAAACTGCATTCACAACCAAAGAGCGCCAGGGAGAAATAGCTGATTACCAATACGATTTACAGCGCACCCGGAAAATTGAAACCGACACCTACGAAGAAACGAAGCGCACATTAGAACGGGAATTGCAAGAATCTACCCGTGGAAAAGACAAGAATTGGGCTGAACGAGAAAAATTACTCAGCGACAATCAAGCTGAATTTGAAAAGAATCAAACTAAAGCCGCAGGGTTTGAAGAAGAACTTAAGCAGGCTTATGTTAAAGCCAAAGAAGAAGCAATTCAAGAAGTTTCCCGCGAAGCTAAAGTCAAGGCAGATTTAGCTGATAAAGAATGGGAAGGCAGCAAGCAGGGATATGAATTGAAAGTACAATCTTTACAGCAGACTATGCAGCGCCAAACTGAACAAATTGCCGAAATTTCCGCGCAACTGCAAGCCACGATGAAGCAAGCGCAAGATTTGGCAATGAAAGCTTTTGCTAGCAAAGCTTAAAATTCCGTAGGTGCGCCGAAGAGCACCTTATCTCAAAAAATGACACAAATTCCCAACTATTAACAAATGAAAAGCCATGAGTAGAAAAGTTAGCGACAAAAGCACCAAGGCTGAAATCTTAGAAGCGTACAAGGAAGCAGCAGAAGAGAAAGTGGCTTTAGAATCGCAAATGAAACAGCTAAATGCTTCTCCAAAGCAAACAGCAGTCCCAGAAAAACCTATTGTGGAGGCACACAAACCAATGGCTTTAACTCAAACTCAACAAAAAATGCAGTCTACTATCGACAATTTAATCTTGCTGCAATTTGGTTTTGGTGGCGCTGTCAGCGAGTTGTCTGAGAAGTTAACTTCCGAAGCTGCTAAATTGGAAGAATTGCGGCGCGTTGTGGGCGAGGAAGTTCAACAACTGCAAGAGTTACACAGTTTAGAAGATGTTGCGGAAGATACGCTGGATAATTTAATTCAGCAGTACGAAGAAAGTGCGAAAACTTTTACTGACGAACTCAGCGAACGGGGCGAAACTGTTGAACAGGAGTTGTTGGAACTGCGGCTGGCTTGGGAAAAAGAGCAGGAATTGCAAAAGTTGACTGTTACAGAACGTAATGATAATCAACAAAAAGCTCGCGATCGCGATGAAGAGTTGTATGATTACGATCTGAATCTTCAGCGAAATCTTGATATCGAAGAATACGAACAGCGCCAGCAAGGGCTGTATCAAGAAATTGAAGAGTTTCGCCAGGAACAGGAGAAACAGTGGGCGGAACGCGAAAAAGCTATTTCGGAACGGGAAAAACTGTCTGCGGATGTTAAGGCTAAGGTGGAGGCTTTCCCGAAGGAACTGGAAGCTAATATCAAGAATGGGAAAGATACTGGTCGCAATATTGGCAATTATCAAGCTAAGATTAAGGCGGACTTGTTGGCTAAAGATATTGAAGGACAAAAGCAAAATTATGAGTTGCAAATTCAAGGGATGTTGCAGACTATTCAAAATCAAGATGCGCGGCTTGCTAGTTTGTCGCAGCAACTTGATTCTGCTTTGAAACAGGTTCAAGATTTGGCGGTGAAGGCGATTGAGGGTTCGTCGAATTTGAGGTCTTTTGAAGCTGTGAGGGAAATTGCGATCGAACAAGCTAAGACTCAGCAGAAAAATAAGTAGCAGTTAACCTACCCGATGGGTTAACCCGCCGAATGGAATTCGGGGCTCTACAAACGAAGTCCGCCTCAGCGGACTGGCAGAAGTAGGGTGCGCGTTGCATTTCATGTAATACCAATTTCATAAAGTAGCGCTAGATATTACCCCCCCAACCCCCCCGCGAGTTCGGGGGGGCTCAGACTTCATCTATAGCATATCTTTAGAAAAATGGTATAACGCGCACTTTACGCTATTTTGGGCAAAAAGTCGCTTTCTTTAGTGAAGTTTCTAAATTGTCCACTCGCTGCGTGTCTTCTTTGAGGCTCAAACCCTATCTACAACGTTCTAATTTTTAGTGAAAAGCCCGATCGCCCTGTGCACTTCTAGAAACTGTCATTTGTTCTCCTGACCGCTTCAGTCACGCTCATTATTGTATAAGTTAATCAAACAAAAAATATATTTGGGGCTTAAAGATTATGTCACAACAAATTGTACGTCA
>JBBSNU010000444.1:0-4821 GCA_038260455.1 Chroococcales cyanobacterium
CCGCTACCGATTCTATCCCACTACGCAGCAAGAAAATCTCTTGCGACGGACCATGGGGTGTACACGGTTAGTGTACAACAAGGCTTTGGCTGCTCGTACAATCGCCTGGTACGAGCGTCAAGAGAAAGTTGGCTACAGCCAAACCTCCTCTATGCTGACGAATTGGAAGAAAGAGGAAGAGCTTGATTTTTTGAATGAAGTTAGCTGCGTACCTTTGCAACAAGGACTCAGACACCTTCAGGCAGCGTTTAGCAATTTCTTTGCGGGTCGCGCTAGATATCCTAACTTCAAGAAAAAGCATAACGGTGGCAGTGCTGAATTCAGCAAGTCAGCTTTCCGCTGGAAAGACGGACAGGTGTTTTTGGCTAAATGCAACACACCATTACCTATTCGCTGGAGTAAGCAAATCCCCGAAGGGTGCATTCCGTCTACCATTACGGTAAGATTGACACCTGCTGGACGCTGGTTTGTTTCCATACTTGTAGACGACTATACAATCAAACCACTTCCGAAGATAGAGAAATCTATTGGATTGGAGGTAGGAATAACCAGCCTGATTGCTACTAGCGATGGCGATAAAATCGCCAATCCTAAGCACTTTAAAAAGCTTCGTAAGAAGTTAAAAAAGAAGCAAAAAGCTTTATCTCGCAAGCAGAAAGGAAGCAACAACAGGAAAAAAGCGCGGGTACAAGTAGCAAATATCCATGCACAAATCACCGATGCGCGTCAAGATTTTCTACATAAATTAACAACTCAACTAACTCGTGAAAACCAAACGATTGTAGTTGAGGATTTAGCTATCAAGAATATGGTGAAAAACCATAAATTAGCCCTTGCCATCAGCGACGCTAGCTGGGGTGAACTAATTCGCCAGTTGGCGTACAAATGCGAGTGGTACGGACGAGAGCTTGTAAAAATAGACCGCTGGTTTCCCAGTTCTAAGCGTTGTGGAAACTGCGGGTATATTGTAGATAAATTACCGTTGAATATTCGGGAATGGGAATGCCCTAAATGTGGGACAAACCATGACCGCGATATCAACGCTGCAAAGAACATTTTGGCGGCTGGGCTAGCCGTGGAGCGTCTGTGGAGCAACTGTAAGACCCCAAGAGAGTAAATCTCGGAAGGCTGGTGCTACGAAGCAGAAACCTAATCAGTGATGATTGGGAATCCCCGCTCCTTGTTTGACGGGGTGGATGTCAATGTCGAGACTTGTATCACAGGTCTAGCAAACCAGCCATTTTAGGCACTTTTGAAGCTTGGTCTGACTGACCCACTTCTCTCAGTGTCCCCTACTTACCGACAAGCTACAAGCAAACTCATCTAGCAATATTCTAGAGCCTGGTTAAATTGACGTTCCTGCGGTTAATACAAAGAAGTCTTTTACTACTTGGAAATAAGCGCACAAAAAAACCCCGGGTTAGGGCGGGTTGAGTTAGGAGAGCTAGATGTTGACCAAATCTACGGTTGTATCAACCCCTAAGTAGTGTTTCTGGATCATCTCAATGCTGTTTCCGCAACAGGAGGCTAATAGTAGTAAATTAGCGCCAGCATGAGCTTGCAGGGTGATGAAAGTGTGCCGTGTGTGATAAGGAGAAAGGTAACAACTAATTGCGTTAGTTTCAACTAATTGAGTAACTACGCCGGGAACGAAATATGACCCGCTCTTTAATTTCCTGTTGTTTCCATGCCAAATTGCGCCCAGTCCTCTCGTGTTGTAACGTTTAGTGTTTAATTGCACAAAGACACAATCGGTAGGCTTAGCATCAGTGGGTTTAAAGATCGATAATAACTCATTCAGCTTAGGGTAAATCTTGAACAGGCGAATACCACCTGTTTTGGTAACTTGAGTATTCTTCAGTGTACCGTTGTAGGATTTACTAAATCGAATATAATTTTTACCTTTCCCTATAAACACGTCTTGCCAAGTTAATGCAAAAGCTTCACCCGGCCGGCATCCTGTCAGAAACAAGAATTCAATTAGTGGCGCTGCTTGACGCTTATTTGCCTTGTCGGATTCATAGAACGCTTTGATGATAGTGTCCCGTTCTGATTCAGTAAAAGTGCGCCTGTCGCGCTCTTCAGGGTCATCGTCACTGGCTTCAGATTCCCACCATTCTTGTATTTCACCATCGACGTTAACCCTTGGCTTATACTTATCAGTTTTGTTTTCGACAGTTCCATCAACAATTACAAATGGATTAGCCGTAATCCTGGTTTTGCCTAGTGATTGCAGGCGGATGAACGCTTCTGAGAGGGCTGCCATTAATTTGAACCTGCTGCGGGCAGATACTGGATGAGCCAGTATTACAGAAGCAAGAGAACTAGAGAGATTTTCACTCCAAACATTAGTGTGAACAAAGTCTAGCGTTAGTGTCTTTTTGTTCCACGCTAACCCTTTAAGTATGTTGGTAAAGGTAGAACAAAAAACGAGCTTAAACACTGTTGGCTGCAAGCGCGACTCTTTCCAAACCAGGTAATCTTCCCACATTTCACCTACAGTCATTTCGGGTTCTGACTGGGGGACTGGTGCTGCCAGCTTTAATTCAGCAGCGTACTTGGTTTTTAAACCGTACTTGGCAAAGGTTGGGTCAAACAATATCTGCCAGTCGGCGTGCTGCAAGTCCTCTTCTATTCGCCACGCAATCGCTACCGCCTTCTGCCAGTTCTCAGGGGTATCCTTCATGGCTAGCCCCTGATGCTTCCGCTTCCCGCCGAATATCGGGTTGTACTTGGTGCTGAACTGTAACCGCAGGCTACCTTTGTCGGACTGCACAGTAATAGTCTCTGGGACGTGGTTGCTTTTTGCGTATGCCATATTCTTTTTTCAACATTCTGTAAGGGCTTCAGATATCTAGCAAATTTCTAGCAAGATTTGCTAGATATGTATTCCCTAAGTAATAGAAGAAGTCTTTTATTACCTGCTAGAGTTAGCATAGCATGATTAGTCTGAATTGTGATCAATCCAGCATTTTGTCCCTAAAATCAGTCGATTTGAGATTTTCGATTTAGTCCACAGATGAATCTGGGAGATTGAACAAGAGTCTAAAATTTAGGGATCTCCACCACTTAAGTCCAGGGCTTGTATCCGTTTTTGGGCGGGCGCACTGTAAACTATTCCATTAAGTTTTTCAATTTGCAGTCAAAAATAGTAAAGTAGGACAAACTCTATCAGAGTAGTCCGAAATAGCAATCGTCCGATCGGGCGCGAGCAGATTTTAGTTATTTATTCGCACTTCTGGATTCACGCTCCTGACTTCCTGGTAGAATTTTTAGTGTTTCTCAAACATTGGTCAATGGGATCGACACGCGCAAGAATTGCAATAGACGCTATGGGTGGGGATCATGCCCCCGCCGAGGTTGTAGCTGGAGCGCTTAAGGCACAAGCAGAATTAGGCGTAGAGATTTTGCTGGTGGGCGACCCGCAGCAAATAGAAGAGTCGCTACGTCTTCAAGACGCGATCGGCCGCGTCTGCAAAGGTCAGCTAGAAATCGTTCCTTCTGAAGGAACGGTAGAAATGCACGAAGAACCTTTAAGTGCCCTCAAACGCAAACCCAAGGCTTCGATTAACGTAGCCATGAACTTGGTAAAGCAGCAGCAAGCTGATGCTGTGGTGTCCGCCGGTCACTCCGGCGCGGCAATGGCTGCGGCCCTGCTGAGGTTGGGGCGGCTCCCCGGAATCGATCGCCCGGCGATCGGTGCGGTTTTGCCGACAATAGTACCCGGCCGCTCTGTACTCATTCTCGATGTCGGCGCTAACGTGGACTGCCGCCCCAAATTTTTGGAGCAGTTTGCTCTGATGGGAACAATTTACAGCCAGTGCGTCCTGGGCGTAGCCGAACCAAAAATCGGTCTGCTCAATATTGGCGAAGAACCTTCTAAAGGTAACGACGCGGCGGTACGCACCCATCAATTATTGGTGGACAATCCTCACATTCCTTTTGTTGGCAATGCCGAAGGCCGCGACGTGCTGTCGGGGAAGTTCGACGTGATTGTCTGCGACGGGTTTGTCGGCAACGTGTTGTTGAAGTTTGCCGAAGCGGTGGGCGAAGTCGTGGTGCAAGTGCTTAAGGAAGAATTGGCAGCCGGACTCAAAAATCAAATTAGTGCTCCCCTCCTGCAAGAAAGCCTCAAGGGGTTCAAGCAGCGGGTAGACCACGTTGAACACGGCGGCGGTTTGCTGTTGGGCGTTGCTGGAGTTTGCATTATCAGCCACGGTTCGTCTCAAGCTGTCTCGATTTTTAATGCCATTCGTTTGGCGAAAGAGGCTATTGACAACCAAGTGCTGGATCGACTTCGCTCTGAAAATCGCGAAACCGCTCTGGAACAAGAAGCTGTCAATTAGAGGCAGTAAGTTGATAGTTGACAGTTGACAGTTGACAGTTGACAGTTGACAGTTGACAGTTGACAGTTGACAGTTGACAGCTACCTCTACCTGGAAGGAAGAGGATTAGAGTAATGAATAGTCTGCTTTTAATTTCTCCCTACAAGGGTTCCGGCTTTAAACCAATTCTTTCTGGTAAGTAGAAATTAAAAATTGAAAATGTCCAATTAAAAATGTCAGCTTAAATACTCTGTTTTGCTTAAGAAAAAAGTAATTTCAGCAGTTTAAAAAGAATTTTAATTGGTAGTTTTTAATTTTTAATTTCTCGATCGATCGCTCATAAATGGAGAGGAATGTTGCAGCAATCAGGGTTCGGCATTGCCGTCACGGGTAGCGGTTCTTGTACACCGCAGGTTTCCCTTGATAATAACGGCTTGAGTCAGATAGTAGAAACTTCTGACGAGTGGATAGGGACGAGAACGGGTATTCGATCGCG
>JBBSNU010000445.1:0-4818 GCA_038260455.1 Chroococcales cyanobacterium
CCGCTCTAGTTGTCCGATGAGTTCTGTACCGTAGGAATCCGATCGCAATAACACCGAGAGAATGTAGCACACTGCTAGTTCCTTGTTTAGATAAACAGGAGGGGGGTCTTGAAAAAATTGATAGATATGTTCAAATTTCATAGAAAAACTCGGTAAGTGGGAAACTCAGTGGCTTTAGCCCTGAGAGGGAAACGGCACGAGCGGTTTTAACCGCTGTGAATCTTTCCATTACCGCCTTGGGATTGCTTGGCGGGAGTGTACTTTTGTAATGCACTTTCGATGGGACAATTACCATCTCAAGCCTCACAATCCTGTACGCATAATGTTTGGCATTTCTGCCTCTCCCTTGCGGGGTGATGTTAGCTTGTCGGTCAATGTTATTAGGGCTTGTTAGGCTTGTGACACTGTTCCAGGGACTTTAGAACTGTTTAATCACAAGCGACAGAGCTCTTAACTAGCTTCGCATTCCGGGGTGTCGTGACCTAAATAACGTAGTCAGTTAAGACGCTTGGCTGGTCAGAATAGCTTGTTAGATTTCTCTTTCAAGCTCAGTGGCGTTGATTCCCTGAGTTCCTGACCTGTCTTGTCCGCTGGAAACTCTCGCGATACCGTCAGGTTGACGGGAGAGGAAAGCGGGGCGGGGTGTGCCGCTTCCTAATGATTAAGTGGGAATGGGGGAAACAGAGGTGCAGTATTTCCCCAGTTGTGTTGATGGCCGGAAAGAGTTGCGCTGCACTTAGGTAATGTTTGCTTACGCCAAGGTTGAGGAGCGCTCACATAACTAGGGTAACTTTCTTTCTCTTATAATCTATCGCAGCGGCTATTGCCGGCGCGGGCGATCGCACATCAGAATTGCGTTGGCTTTAGGGGTTAGTGTTTCCGCTCAAACTCAGCAGCAGAAACTTCCCTAAACCCTCTACCTGCCTTGGAAAGCGGGCCACAGTTTGTCAGAGTGAGCCTGCTTTTTCGGGCAGAAACTTGCTTTTAAACCGGACTCAGACCTAACATGGCCTGCAGGGTAAAAGTTAGAAAGACAAAAGTCGCTACAATCGAAGTAACCAGGACGATCGCTGTTGCCGGTCGATTGAGCAGAGGTTTGAGTTGCTCGAACAGGAAAAAGAAGATTCCGAGACAGACTGTAATCAAAAAACGGGGGTACCGAGAGACGTTATTAATGAAATCTTGCATGATCGCAGATGGGGTAAATTGTTACAGATCGATCGTTGACTGGTAACACTTGTGAGCGAGTTAGACAATTTTGGCACAGCCGGAGCTAAATCGGCCTCTGGGGCGATCGAGCCTTTTTGTCGGCGGTGCTGACATATATAATTCTAGCGAAAACTTTTCCAAGAGCGATCGGGCACTGTCTGTTTAATGCCACCAGACCTCCCGTGACAAATGGGAGAAGTATGTATATTTAGTTGTAGTTGTGATAAATATTATAGGGCTGTTATTTCTAAGTAAATGTCTGCTGCCGCACCTTCTTTCGTCTTGCCGCGTCCTTTTCTGAAATGGGCTGGAGGCAAAACTAGGTTGATCGGACAATATCAACCTTATTTTCCTGAAAAGTTCACCACTTACTACGAGCCTTTTTTGGGCGGCGGAGCCGTCTTTTTTTACTTAGCACAACAGAACCCTTCTTTGCAAGCTGTGTTAACAGATATTAATCCTGAGTTGATTAATGCTTATCGCTGTGTCAGGGATCAAGTCGAGGAACTGATTGAGCTTTTGTTAGAGCACGCCTCTGAACACAGCAAGGACAATCAAGCCTATTATTACTCGGTGCGATCGCGCTCCTACAATACAGCTACAGAAAAAGCAGCACGGCTGATTTACCTAAATAAAACTTGTTACAACGGGCTCTACAGAGAAAACTCTAAAGGTCAATTTAATGTTCCAATGGGCAGATACAAAAATCCTAACATTTGTCAAGCCGATTTATTGCGATCGGTCTCATCTTTACTCGCGCCCGCTCAAATTGAAGTAAGAAAATTCGATGAAATTTTGGATTTTGCTACAAGCAGCAAAGACTTTGTTTATTTTGACCCGCCTTACTATCCGATTAGTGCCACAAGTAACTTCACCGCTTACAGCCGAGATAATTTCAAAGAATCGGAACAGCTTAAATTAAGAGATGTTTTTGTAGAACTTGCCCAACGCGGCGTGAAAGTTATGCTGTCTAATTCTCACTGCGATTTTATCGCTCAAATCTACAGCGACAGTCAAGCTTTCACAACAAATCATCTCCCAAAACAAATTGAAATATTAGCATCTAGGGGAATTAACTCTAAGAGTTGCCAGCGCGGCCAAGTCAAGGAATTATTAATAAGTTCAATTTAAATAAACACTCTTTGCAAAGCCTCTACCTAAACATATTTGGTACGGCAGCCCGTGACTTCAGAAACCGGGTTTCTTCCTTTATTTATCGTTAAACAACGAAAAAATCGTAGAAACCGGGTTTATCGCCCCCATGCGTAAGCCCTGAAACTGTGACCTCAGAAATGCGGCTTCTTCCTAGATTTCAAGCTACTCAACGGAAAACTCGTAGAAAGAGGGTCAAAAAATTGGCTAAAAAAAAGGAACTATTACCTATTGATTTGTCTGGACTTTTGTGGTATATTTTAGATAATGGGAGTGGTGACTTAAATTTTATTTTTGTCACCACTCCCATTATTAGATTATACCTCCAAAAAGCCACACAGTCAAGGGTTTAACTCGAAAAAAAAAGGCGATTTTTTTCAATTTAATAAAATTAAAATATTTGAATCGTGCGTTACCGCAAATCATAGCAGTTTTCGCAAAAAATGCAACTGTACTGTAGCGAAGGGAAAAAGGGCGATCGCGATCGGTAACGAACAAATCTTGATGTAATGCGTGATTACAGATGCTTGTTTGCCCAGGTAATAAAACCTTCGAGCTTGTGAACCCCCAAAAGATTTTGATTGTCGGGAATTTGTTTTTTAAACCAGTCGATCGAACCTTGCCTCATCCCGTCACCGCCCACGATCACAATAGTAGGAACCCGATAGCAAGTTTTAATATTTAAATTGAGGTAGGGATACTTTTCATCAACAGATCCTTTATCTTCTTGCCACTTGCACTCAACAATTAGACCGAGAGGAAACGAAGCAGAACCAACCATATAAAAATCGACATTTATTTCTGTTTCATAAATGCTAGACCCGATATAAACCTGTTTAGCATATCGCTTGTGATTTTGCGTTGAGAGCAAGAGCCAATCTAACTTGCGCTTTTTCGGCAACTCAGGACAGATTTCGAGATATCCGTGACCTCTCAATGTACCTTCTACAGTTGTTTCTAAAACAAAACCAGTTTTATTGGCTCTACAACCCCTATTCATTTTTTTTGGCTCCTGAATATAATGTGAATTAAGCCGATCGCACTTCAATCACTCCCCGGTCAAAAACCCCCTTGTCAGTACCGATAGAACTGACAAACATCCGGTCTTCATAGACATCAAACGTCGCAAAACTCAGCCGACTAGCAGAAAACTCCGTCCACTCAGAACGCCCCACCGGACGAGTGCCCCCGCCGGCCCCGCAAATCAAATAAGTCGTACCGTTAATCGATCGGGTGCGTTCGTAGCTGTGCTCGTGTCCGTTGATATAAAGCTGCACCCCGTACTTTTTAAACAAAGGCGTCAAAGTCTTAATAAAAGGTTGATTCAATCCGTAGATGCCAGAGGAATAAATCTGGTGGTGGCCGAACACAACTTTCCACGGTGCAGTGCTTTGACTCAACTCTTTTTCCAGCCAAACAAGCTGATTTTCCCAATCCGCATTGTGATTGGTATCTAACGCAAAAAACTGTACCGGATCGCGCCGAAAAGTATAGTAGCGACCTTGCATATTAAAACCCGCATATTTAACTTGCGGATCGCCGTTAGCAGTGCGGATGTCGTGATTTCCCAGACAAGCATAAAATTTAACGCCTTGCTGCAATAATGGCTGATAAGGCTTCTCGAAAACAGCATTAATTTTTTCAATTTCGCCGTTATTGTAGATGTTGTCACCGGCGAGAACAGCAATATTAAAAGGATTTTCTCGGTGATATTGGGTCATCGCCTCAGCCACAGCATACTGACCTTGGGCCCCGGTACCAGTGTCGGCAACCGCAATAAAGCGTAAAATAGGCGGTGAGGCTGGCAATTGGACGATCGCCCTTTGACCCTCAACATTAGAAGGTACAGCAGCATTCGCGTCTGTACCCCAGGAAGTCCGAAGCTGAAGCATTTTCCAGACTCCGGTAAAACCTAAGCTGCTGAGACTGGCTAAAAGTAGAAAGTGACGGCGTTTAAGGCTCATGATGATTCAGTTAGAACTCATATAATGATAAATTAAGGCTGAGAAGACTCAACTAAAATTTATCTTTAGATATATTAGATATATTTGCAACGCTCCAAGGCAAAAAAAATGTCAGAAGAACAACTAAACCAACCAACTCCAGAAGCGTCTCAATCTCCGAAAGCGGAGGTTGGTTCGGCGGCTGCAAAGTCTGCCGCCACACCAAGCCAAGCTCCAAATGCCAGTAGCGCTGTTCCCAAAAATCAGAAAATCAAAGCTTTGATTTTCTCAATTCGGAATTTGGGAAAAAAGGGGAAAAATGTAGCAGCAGAACCCCCGTTGCAGCAGCAAAAGCCGATCGCGCCCACCGCTTCTGACACAGTAACAGTAACTCCTCCGGCTGTTGCTGCGGAAGTTAAAGCGCAAGTTAACAGCGTTCCCCCCCCAAAAGTTATGGTAAAATCCGATAATAAAAAGTCTGTATCAAAACCCGCAGGCGACGGTTTTTTAGAGA
>JBBSNU010000446.1:0-4812 GCA_038260455.1 Chroococcales cyanobacterium
AAAGTCACCCATAACAAACAAGTCATCGACAACTGGGGATACTTCACCCAGGAAAATCTCAGCGAAATCTGGCGAGACGACGAATACGACGACTTGCACGATGAGTTACTCCAGTTGATGAAGAAGTTCAAAATCTGTTACGAAATCTCCGACAAATCCGGACAGTACATCGCCCCGCAACTCCTCAGTCGCGAACCTCCCGATTACGAATGGGACGACACCGATAACCTAATTTTGCGCTACGAATATGACTTCATGCCCAAGGGCATCATCACCGCCTTAATCGTAGTAATGCACGGATTAATCGATCGTTCTAACTCGTCTGGTTTGGCAGAAAATAAGTCAGGTATCGTCTGGCGCGATGGAGTTGTCCTCACCGATGGTTATGGTAAAGCCGAAGTCATCGAGGATTACCACAAACGAGAAATCCGCATTCGAGTTTCTGGGAAACTGAAACAATCCATTTTAGATATCACCCGCCACAACCTCTCGGAAATTCATCATAAGCTGTTTGACGATCGGCTAAAATACAAAGAATTAATCCCGTGCAACTGTCCCAAATGCAAAGGAGATAAATCGCCCTGCACATATCCGTTCAATACTCTTCAGGATTTCTATAGCGATAGCCAACAGAATATCCAGTGCCAAAAATCTTATCAAATGGTCAACGTGCGCGGCTTGATTGCAGATTTCCCGGATTACTCGCAACAGCGGGAAAGAGATCGAGTTCCAGGAATCGATCTACCCGATCGTGTAGATGCTTCTGGTTCTCAGCAAATTGTATACAACGTTAACTTAGGTAATAACAAAATGACTCAAGATTCTTCCAAAACCAACAATTTCAACGGCCCGATGTCTGGTGTGATCGGCAGCGACGACGCTACAGTTACTGACACCACATTCATTCAAACTAATAACGCCAATACTGCCGAACTGCTAAAACTGATTTCATCGATGCGCGAAACCGCCGCCCAGTTCCCCGAAGACATCCGCGAGGGAGTAATTATTGATATTGAAGATGTCGAAAAGGAAATCGAGAAACCGGAGAACGAATGGAGTAAAGCCAGATTAAAGAAAAGCTTAACAGCTCTTGTCGCGTTGGCTGGTATTCTCGGAACTGGTGTGGGAGGCGCGATTGATATTGCTAATAATGCGATCGATCTTGGTGAAAAAGTGGGTGTCAAAATCGAGCTACCGTCAGGACGCTAAATCATTTAAAATTAAGTTATGGTAGGGTGCGTCAGGGCAGAATGTTTTGATCACAGACTAAGAATTTTTCCCCTGACGCACCCTACAGTTAGTTAGCTACGGTTAGAATTAGCCGTGCGCGATCATCGCCCCCACAGCCAAAATCCCGGTATTGCCATGCGTAAAGTTGTACTCTTCATTGCATCTAGTTTGGACGGTTACATCGCGCGATCGAATGGCGAGATTGACTGGCTGTATACAGACCAAAATTACGGTTATACTAAATTTTTAGATAGTATCGATACAGTCCTCATGGGTCGCAAAACTTACGAACAAGTTCTAACTTTTGGCGAATATCCATACCAAGAAAAAAAAAGTTATGTTTTTACCAAAAATGTAGATTTCGCAGCAACTTCTGATGTGGAAGTGGTAACACAATTAGAGAGTTTTGTCAATGATTTGCGCTTGATTGATGGCAAAAATATTTGGTTGGTGGGAGGCTCTCTGCTAATTCGCGATTTCCTGAACAACAATCTTGTAAACGAGCTAATTCTCTCGGTGCATCCGCTTATTTTGGGCGAGGGAATTCCTTTATTTGCTAATCCCAATACTACAGCTTTGCAGCTAACTGGATGTCAGACTTACAGTTCGGGTATGGTTCAGCTATCCTATGATGTGGCGACTTGATGGCGCTCTCTGTTGTTAACTCCCTTGCAAAAATATGGTCGGTTGGTTATCAAAAAAGGTAAGATAGAAATAAGTAAGTTAGTTATCAATATATTATGTCTGCCAGAGATGTTTTTCATGAAGTTGTCAAAACAGCTTTGCAAAAAGAAGGCTGGCATATTACCCACGATCCGTTTCCGATTAGTGTGGGGGGTGTAGATATGTCGATCGATCTGGGAGCAGAAAGGCTGATTGCAGCAGAAAGGCAAGGCGAAAAAATTGCCGTTGAAGTTAAAAGTTTTTTGGCAAAATCGTCGGCCATCTCCGAATTCCACAGAGCCTTGGGGCAGTTCATAAATTATCGAGCCGCACTCCAAGAAAAAGCACCAGATCGCATTTTGTACTTGGCTGTGCCGTTAATAACTTATGAAGAATTTTTTCAACTAGATTTTCCGAAAGCAAGGGTGGAGGAAAATCAGGTAAAAATGATTGTTTATGATACAGCAATTGAGGTAATTGTAGAATGGAAAAATTAATAAAATATCGGCAAATTGTGCAGCAAATGTTAAAGGAATACGGCAAGCGCAAACCTGCTCACGGAGACATTGAAGTTGAGACAATTATTGATACAGAACGAGATCATTACCAAATTTTCTATGTGGGCTGGGACAAACAGACTAGGGTGCATCACTGTAGCATTCACATTGATATCAAGGGCGGGAAAATTTGGCTGCAATGGAATGCGACTGAAGATGATATTGCTGAAGATTTAGTAATAGCCGGAGTTCCCAAAGAAGATATTGTTTGGGGATTTCAGCCGCCGTTTATGCGAAAGTATACTGGTTATGCAGTAGAATAGATCGCGAATCATGAAATGTTTTTGCTACTTGTTACTATTAATATCTTTTTGCTGCGCCGCGCTGCCGGCTGAGGCTTCTGTTTGCCGAAATTATCAAGGGCGCGAGATTTGCATTGTCGATATCAAACGCAGTGCGAAAAATTATTGGGAATACAGGGTAACTCTGAGTGTGGATAAAGTTAAACAGCCTCTGGAAATCTACAATTGCCGCGATCGCACTACGGTTAAGAAAGATGGCACTATTTTGGCGTTTGGACAAAACAACCCTGGTGAAATTGTCTGCAGTTTTTTTGACCGAAAATAGTTTTGCTAATCGATTTATCTCGTGTTCCTCTAATCGGTTCGTAGTGCGGACTTTAGTCCGTAATAAGAGCGGACTGAAGTCCGCACTACGAACGAATAGCGGGAACACTAATGGGTTTTTAAGCGCATTAGTGCATATTTTTTGCGCTTAAACTTTGGCCATGCGATCGCCACTGGGAAGATGTTCTATCTTTGCAGCCTCTTGACTGTAAGAGTTATCGCCCGCATCGCCGTAATAGTCTCGATACCATTCTACAAACTGATGGATGCCTTGGGCGATCGGCGTACTGGGCTTAAATCCTACATCCTGCATCAAATCGCTTACATCTGCATAGGTAGAAAGTACGTCACCGGGCTGCATTGGCAAAAAATTCTTAACGGCTATTTTCCCCGTTGCTTTTTCAATGACTTCGATAAAGGTCAACAATTCCACAGGGGAATGATTGCCAATATTATAAATCTTGTAGGGAGCGGTGGTGGCAGAAGTTTGGGCGATCGATTGAGGCGGTTTTGCCATGACTCGCACAACTCCTTCAATTACATCGTCAATATAAGTGAAATCGCGCTGCATTTTGCCGAAGTTGTAAACGTCGATGGGCTTGTTTTCGGCGATCGCCTTTACAAATTTGAAATAAGCCATATCCGGTCTTCCCCAGGGGCCGTATACTGTAAAAAAGCGCAATCCCGTAATTGGCAAACCGTACAAATGGCTGTAGGAATGAGCCATTAGTTCGTTAGCTTTTTTGGTGGCGGCGTAAAGGGAAATCGGATGATCGACGTTATCGCTAACTGCAAAGGGAACTTTAGTATTAGCACCGTAAACGGAACTAGAAGAAGCAAAAACTAAATGCTCGATTTGGCTGTGGCGACAGCCTTCTAAAATGTTGATAAATCCTGTCAGGTTGCTGTCTGCGTAGGCGTGAGGATTTTGCAGGGAATAGCGAACGCCCGGTTGACCGGCGAGGTGAACAACGCGGTCAAATTTTTGGTGTTGAAAAAGTTGGGATATGCCTGGGAGATCGCTCAAATCTAAATATTGAAAAGTAAATTGCGAATGCGTCTGGAGTTGAGCTAAACGCGCTTTTTTGAGGTTGACATCGTAATAGTCATTTAAGTTATCGATGCCGTAAACTTGTTGCCCTTGGGATAATAATCTTTGGGCTAAATGATAGCCGATAAAGCCGGCTGCACCTGTGACTAAAATATTCATTGCAGGTAATGGGTAATGGGCGAGAGTTTCATGGTAGTGCGCTAATTGAAAATATTAAAATTATTTAGAAATGAAAATTTAATAACTTAAGCGATTGCTCGTTACCAGGCTCTGCCTGGTAATGCAGATCCGGAGGATCTGCCTCCTTTGATCTCGCAACTTACAGGAGAAAAGACTGTATGAGGTGCTTAATTTATTAAGTTTTCGATCTTTAGCAAGCAGCCCTGAAATTCTATTACTTTCTTGATCAACTCTTTTTTGAAGCAGATGTCTTATATTTTAATGAATCTCTGTCGGTTTTTGTCTGCATTCTTCTTTTATGTTTTTTACGTGCGCTACTGGAAATGGCGGGACTGTATAGAGGCTGATCGTTCTAGCTGCATCACGCCAGATGGCGATAGCTTGATTGGGGATGGTGCTTTTTGGATAGTTCCTGCTGTGGTGTTTTTCCTGCTTTTTGTGGGAATTTTTGGCTTGAATTAATGCAGGAAACATAGAGTTTCAGATTCTTGATAATTTATACAACGGGAGCATCTGATGTTTTGCAAAAAGCATTTTTTTATTATAGTGCGAGCGTCCCCGCTCG
>JBBSNU010000447.1:0-4811 GCA_038260455.1 Chroococcales cyanobacterium
CAAGCTGCTACATAATCTTCCCACGTCGCGGGTTGCCATTGAGGAATTTCGTCCGCTTTAGGAAGGATGAATTTTGCAGTTGTTACAGTCATAATTCACCAACAAATTGAGGATAATTTTATACTAGCTTATCTAATTTTAGCTAAACAATGAAAACCCGTACAGCCTAGTTTTGAGTTTGTAGTTGAATCTCAAACTAATATAACTTTCCTATTTGAGAGGGGCGATTCCTGTTCGGGATAGCTGGGAGCATCTCAGTTTTGCAAAAAGCATTTTTTTTAATATATTGCGAGCTTGAAATCTAGCGAGGAAAAAACGCGAGCTCTTAAGCTCGCACTATAAATGCAAAACTGAGATGCTCCCGGATAGTTTCGCCGCCCGTGAGGAAAGCCCCTACTTTTAGAAGGGCGATCGCGGGGGGAAAGCCGATATTTTTAGTCTGGTTGCAAGTCAAAGACTACCAGCAGCGAAGCTTGAGGAATGAGTTGATACCAATTTCATAAAGTAGCGCTAGATATTACCCCCCCAACTCCCCCGCGAGTTCGGGGTGGCTCAGACTTCATCCATAGCATATCTTTAGAAAACTGGTTTGACGCAGACACAGCAAGTGGCCGTCAGCTTCCGACATCACAAAATCACTCTTTTGTCAACACAAAAACACTTCCTTCATTCCCGCGCCCGATTCGCAAATCGCCATCCAAATAAGTAATATCCAGCCATCCCTGCTGTTCGCGAGTATCCAGCTTGAAATCTACAGCAGCAAATTTTTTACCCGACTCAATTTCATTGATATATTTTGCCGGAGATTCATAGCCAATCAACCTGCTTAAACCCAAAATCGATCGCTCAAATTTCACCTGCACTCGCCGTTCCGAGGTCGCATCAAATCTCGCAGCTACGCTGACAATTCCTTCTAAGTAAGGCAAGCCGTAAACTTCGGCAATGTTATAAATTTTAGATTCTTTGACGCGGATGGATTGATAAATTTGACCCAATTTTAACAACGGAAAACTGTCAATATTCAGCAGGGCGCGGCTGCTGGTGTACAATAACCGCCAATCGCCATCTAAAAGCTCTGCAGCTTCGACGGGGCGAGACGTGGGGTTGTAATCTTCCAATTGGGCGATCGCGCTTAAAATCGCCTGTTTGTCGCTGGGAGTCGCCAGCAAACCGCGATTTTTACCAGCAATTATCTCTAATAGTGCAGATTTTTTAAGCATAGTTTTTTAAGAGTCAGTAGTCAGTAGTCATTAGTCATTAGTCAGTAGTCATTAGCTAGCGCGAGCGTCCCCGCTCGCTTTCCGTCCAACGTCAGTAGTGCGAGCGTCCCCGCTCGCTTTCCGTCCAACGTCAGTAGCGCGAACGTCCAACGTCCAACGTCATTAGCATTTTTTAGGGGCGGGTTTAGCTAAGGATATATGATACAAATGACTAAAAAAATGGCAAAACCCGCCCTCTTCTCTGTACGCAGTGCGAACCCTACATTTATTTTAATCTTCAGTCGGCGGAGGCCGACTTGGTTTGTGTAGTAGCGGTTTCAACAGCCGAATCTTATTCGATTTAGCATCAACCATTACCCCTTCCCAATGACTAACACGCCAAATTTCACGAGATAGAGTAGCGTCCGATACAGGTGTGCTAATTCTTGCTCGTTTTTGGCATAAAGCCTGAGAATTTCCCCCGCGCTGACAGTACCTTTTTGCTCGATCGCCTTCAACATCTCCATCTGAATCTTAACAGAGATTCTTCTGTCTTGACCGAAGCTGCTAAACCAAATTGTCTGCAACTCTTTCAGAAGTTCTGGTGTGGCGATCGCACCCAGACTCAGCACCATATCATTGGTTAAAGTTCTCGTCGCATAATGGCCCAACACCCGAAACGGATCGTCGCTTAGCGGATAAGGCGGTTTCCCTGGTTTTAAAGGTGCTGATTCCGGTGCAGAAATCCGAATTTCTGCTAATTCCCGCCACAACTGTTCGTAAGCAGCAATTACTACTTTCCAATCATAAATCTCCCTCGCCCTTTGTCTGGCATTTTCGCCCATCCGCTTTCTCAATTCCGGCTGGTCAATTAACAGACACAAAGCGCGGGTACAAGCATCAATATCAACGGCTGTGGCGAGGGAAGTGTGACCCATGTAAGTCGGCCAATTCAAACTACCGTCGAGATAATTTAGGGCTAAATCCAAACAAGCTTCTGGCGGCGGGATGAGTGTGGGAATGCGAAAGCCGTCGATTTCGTGGCGTACTGATTCTTTGTATCCGTTCCAATCAGAAACTATGGCCGGCAGTCCGTTAGCCATTGCTTCGATTGGTGTCAGTCCGAAGGTTTCTTGAATGTTGTCGGAAAGCGAAATAAAAATGTCGGCTGCAGACCAAATATTAATTCTAATTTCCGGCTTTCTGCCATCTAAAAAAATAGCATTTACGGAGGGACAAAAGATTTGCGCGCTATTTTTAAAGTCGGGTTCTTCTCTCGGATCTTCGATCCAACCGGCTTGAATTAGGTGGATTTTAGCTTTTGTCTGCTGTGCTGCCCGTTCTAAGGCGATGTACATTGGTACGGGATGGGCTTTTGCCGAAAAAGTTAATCTGCCGACAAATAACACAACAATATCGCCGGCAGAAATGCCGAGTTCTTGTCGTTGTTGGCGGCGACTATTAAGTGCTTCCACACCCTGCGGAAATGCGCTGCAATCCACTCCGAGGGGAATAACTGGCAATTTTATCAAAATTTCCGGTTGACCGCCGTTGCGCTGCGCTAAATATTCTGACCACTGCGTCAAAACTCCTTCTACTGCTGTTTTTACGGCCCCAGAGGTGCAGATCAGTGCGTCCCAAGGCTGCGTCGGTGCGGCGATCGAATCGCCGATCGCCCCCATGACGTATTTTGTACCGATTGTGTGCGTAACGCCGCAAATGCTGTAGGCCCGCTGATCGACAAATCTGCGCGCCCAAGCCAGATCGGCCAGGGCCGGATCGGGTCGGTAAAGTGTACCCGGTTGAGATAGCAAATCCGATCGTTGTGTGGGAATCCAGCGGACTTTCCGAGGTTTTTCCAGCCAAGGTTCGATGCGGGCACAAAATTCCTCAAAGGTGGTTTGGCTATCTGCACAACAGTAGAGAGAGTCAGCGGTGCCGTGTTGGACTAAGCTTTTGAGAAATCCTTCTCCGGCTGCATGACGCCCCAGAAGTCTCTTTCCTGTGGTGTCGTAACCCTCTTTGTTGTATAAAACGGCTGCGGTGGTGTCCATCCTGAGATTTATTGCTTGAGAGTTGACTGAAAAATGTAGAGGGTATTCGCCATCAGGCTTCACTCGAAAACCAGGAGAATGTTGTGAATCTGCCGCTTGCCAGAGCGCCCTGCGTCCTGGATCTGTTAAAAGGCGATCGTCTCAGATTACAATACTTACGGCTAAAAAAGGATTGGCAAGAGCGGATTTTAGTGTTATTCTTACGCCCATGCTCGGGACGAGTTCCTTTTCGGTCTGCCATCCTATCGAGATCCGGAAGCAAACAGTCTCTGTGGTATAATGCCCTAGCGCTGCTAAATGCCGGATGTGCAAGCGATTGATCGAAAGAGCAGTCACTCGGCAAAAAATTACTTCTACTCGATCGCGTCTTTCCGTTTAGAAACCGAGAATCATGTATAACCCATCTCTGCGCCAAATCCCTCGCCACTTGCCTGCGGACGTAATTCCATTAAAACAGGAATCATCTCTTTTAGACTGGTTGGAATCTAACAATCGCCTGTTAGCAAGGGATGTCAAAGAACCAGACTATCTCAACGAAGAAGAATTTCCCGAACTGATGGCAGTTGACGACAATCCTTACGATGATTTAGAAGAAGAAACAGAAGAGGATGCGGGTGCAGGCGACGAATAACGGGTAACAGGGTGAAAGAATCAACCGGAAACAGGGAAGAAAAACTAAGAGATTTCACAATCTCCGGTATCCCACCCTATTCCTAAACTGTCAATTGCTTATTCTCAAATGGTGTGTGTGCAGGAGTGATATGGATAATTTTGTCGATGAAAGAATCCCTTTTAGTATACCTTTCAAACTTACAGGCAGGAATTTATTCCTGCTGCTGGGTTTGGGACTTGGCATTGTAGCGATCGGTTTAGATGTAGCAGCGGGTAGATTTTTGAATTTGCCTGGATCGCTATTTTTACCGCTAGTGGTTTGTGCTTTAGTTGCATCGGGATTGGGCTATCTAGTAGTTCCCCTACTCCAACAACTGAAAGCAGGACAAATAATTCGCGAAGACGGCCCCCAAGCCCACTTAAAAAAAGCCGGAACTCCAACAATGGGCGGAGTTTTTTTTGTCCCGGCGGGAGTCGCAGTCGCTTTACTCTGGTCTAATTTTAACTCAGACGTTCTTGCCGTATCGGCTTTAACTTTAGCTTACAGTTTCATCGGCTGGCTGGACGACTGGCAAATTCTGCGCCACAAGTCTAATAAAGGTATTTCACCTCGGATGAAATTGGCTTTGCAAATAGGTTTTGCAGCTTTATTTTGTCTGTGGTTAATGTTGCACAATCCAGCAATTTCTACGAACATTGCTTTGCCTTTCGGTTGGGTATTGCCTTTGGGTTTGCTGTTTTGGCCGCTGGCGGGTTTTGTGTTAGTTGCTGAAAGCAATGCTACTAATCTTACCGACGGCATTGATGGGTTGATGGGAGGTTTAGGGGCGATCGCACTTTTGGGATTAGGCGCATCTGTAGCCTCAACTTCGCCAGAATTAATGATATTTTGCGCCTGCATCAGCGGCAGTTGTCTCGGTTTCTTAACTCACAATCGCAATCCAGC
>JBBSNU010000448.1:0-4808 GCA_038260455.1 Chroococcales cyanobacterium
CAACAGCAGGTATTTAGTCGATCGCGCCGAGTTATATAAAGTTTTATTAAAAAAATCCTTAATTTTCCGAAGTGATCGGGAACCAGGTTATTGGTGATGAAGATTAACTTAACTTCTGACGAACGTCACTTGTTTTTAGCCGGTCACTATCTATACTAGCTATATAAACAAAGAAGTACAACGTACTTTTCGGGCCTTCAACCTGTTACATCAGAAAGTTCTTAGGGTTTTCCTGAATCTTGGTAAAAAAAGAAGTGGGGCTGCCAAAGTTCGATCGAACAACAGCAAAAAAAGTCACGAAAGTTAGTAAAGAAACAAACAGCGGTGATAGTTCGTCTTAATAAAGCGGGCATCATAATTATAAATAACCGCTAAGCGTAGCATCTTTTCACCCGGAGCCACTGAGAAAATCACTATGCCAGCCACCTCTTTTTACGCTGAAGCTGAATTCGACGAACAACTGCAAGTCAACCGATTGCAAGATGTAGATGTGGATGAAGATGCTGAAGAAGCTGGGGACGAACTCATCGACCAACGCGCAGCAGAGACTGAGGATGCAGAGACAGCATCCAAATTGCAAAAAAATGCCAGCCGCCGCACTACAGATTTAGTGCGCCTTTACTTACAAGAAATCGGTCGCGTTCGTCTCTTGGGTAGAGACGAAGAAGTCTCGGAAGCTCAAAAAGTTCAGCGCTATATCAAACTGCTGGAATTACGCAGTACCGTCGCCTCGTTGGAAGAAGGACTAATTGGGCGCTTCGTTCATATAATAGAAGTGCGCGATCGCCTGTCCGCACAGTTGGGACACAAGCCTTCCCTGGAACGCTGGGCATTAACAGCAGGTGTAGGCGACGTGCCAGAACTCAAGCGAATTATGTCCGAAGGCAAGCGCCATTGGGCAGAATTAGCAGAGATGACTGTCGAGGAGATCGAAAGAATTCAAGCTGAAGGCATCGAAGCGAAAGACCACATGATTAAGGCGAACCTGCGCCTAGTGGTTTCGGTCGCGAAAAAATATCAAAATCGCGGTTTAGAATTGCTAGATTTAATACAAGAAGGTACTCTCGGATTGGAGCGAGCCGTCGAAAAATTCGACCCGACGCGGGGCTATAGGTTTAGCACCTATGCCTACTGGTGGATTCGGCAGGGAATTACGCGGGCTATAGCAACTCAAAGCCGTACCATTCGCCTCCCCGTTCACATCACCGAAAAACTTAACAAAATTAAAAAAGCCCAGCGCAAAATTTCTCAAGAAAAAGGCCGGACAGCCACGATAGAAGATATCGCGATCGAGCTGGAAATGACACCCTCCCAAGTTCGAGAAGTTTTGTTGCGAGTCCCGCGCTCTGTTTCTCTGGAAACTAAAGTGGGCAACGAAAAAGATACAGAATTGGGCGACTTGCTCGAAACCGACAGCATCTCCCCAGAAGAAATGCTGATGCGAGAAGCTCTGCACCGCGACTTGCAGCAACTTTTGGCAGATTTGACCAGCCGCGAACGAGATGTAATTCTGATGCGCTTTGGTTTGGGCGACGGACACCCCTACTCCTTGGCAGAAATCGGTCGCGCTCTCGACTTGTCCCGCGAGCGAGTCCGCCAAATAGAAGCTAAAGCTTTGCAAAAACTCCGTCAACCTAAGCGCCGCAACCGCGTCCGCGACTATATGGAGTCTCTGAATTAAATTAGTGGGCGTGCATCTACTGTCGGTTTCTGAAGCTAGATAGAAGGCGGAAGGCAGAAGTATTGATTTATACTACTTCTCAACGATTGCTTTGTCTTCTGTCTGGGGCTTTCTGGCCTGTTTGCCATCGAAAAATATCAAAAACTAAATTTTTTCCTCAACCTTTTTTCAATAAACTTCGATATTTGCACAATATCTCGATCTTTGTGTATGATTGTCAATAGGCAGACTTTCTTGAGAGGGTCATAATGGCACTTTACACCGCGTCTTCATTCAAATCCGAACTCAATGACAAAGGCTGGCGGATGACTCCCCAACGGGAAACTATCTTGCACGTTTTTCAAAACCTCCCCAAAGGCAATCACCTGAGTGCCGAGGATTTGTATACTTTGTTAAAAAATCGCGGAGAAAACATTAGCTTGTCCACCATTTACCGAACTTTGAAGTTAATGGCAAGGATGAGCCTGCTCCGGGAACTCGAACTAGCAGAAGGTCACAAACATTATGAAATAAATCAGCCTTATCCGCACCACCACCACCACTTAGTCTGCGTTCAGTGCAACAGAACGATCGAGTTTAACAACGATTCGATCTTAAAAATTGGCATGAAGCAATCTGAAAAGTCTGGATTGCACCTGCTAGACTGCCAGCTAACCATTCATACGGTGTGTCACGAAGCTTTGCGGATGGGATGGCCGTCTTTGGTTTCGAGCAATTGGTCTTGTCCTAAGTCGATCGCCGAAAACAGTAACAACGTTCTGGATTCAATCGAGTGAATATACACTATTTTCGCGTTTTAAGTACAGGTTGTTACAATAATTAACAAAAGAAATCGGCGCAAGTGCGATCGCAGTTACGCCGAAACCGGTTTTTTAAGGAAAATACATCTTTTCAAGAATGACTCGGAAGTGAGAAACCCGATTTGTTTGATGTAGCGTCTGCAGGGCTAGCTAAAAAGTTTGACTCAACAAATCGTCACTGCTAACGCCGTAACTGCGCTGAGCTCGATCGAGCGCGTCTCTCGTCTGAGCATCCAAAACTCCGCTGACAGAACCCCTGTAAAAGCCGAGGTCTTGCAGTCGCCTTTGTAAGTATTGAATGCTCTCTCGACGAGAATTGACAGTGCTGCTAATCGGAACAGCAGGAACAGCCAACCGCCGAGCCAATCCGTTTTGAATTTCGGCCAAAGTTGCCGGAGTGGCAATACCCGTCGCTGGGGACAAATTGCGTTCCTGCTGAAACGACAGCACCGCCCATTCAGTCTCGGCTCCAAATACTCCATTCACCGGGCCGGGATTTTTGCCCAGACTTCTGAGCGCTGATTGAAGCTGTAGGACAGCAGGCCCTGTATCACCCCGCCGGATACCAGTTGCGACTGGCTGCTGCGCCTGTGCTGCCTGCCTGTTGCCTTCTCGCAAAGCCGATCGAGTGCTGAGATCCACCCGCCCTGTCCCGAACATCCCGCTATCTTTCTGAAACCGGATCAAAGCTATCTGAGTTGGTCGATCGAACCAACCGTGAATCTGGCTCCTGTAATACCCCAATTGTTGCAGCCGCCACTGCACAAATTCAACATCTCGGCCTGTGTCGCCCAACTCCAGAAAATCTCCAGCATTACTCTGCTCGTCATTTTTTCCAGGATCTGAGGTAATTTGATTAGCCCTCATCTGGGCATCGATAGCAGTCAAAGTAGCAGTGTCAGCGCAGCCGTCAGAAACCAAATTATAATCTTGCTGAAAACGAGTCACAGCGTAGAGAGTGCGCTCGCGAAACTTGCCGTCAATGTCGCCTTCAAAATAACCCAAAGCTTTTAACTGCCGCTGGATCAAGTCTACCGTCGCCCCTCTGTCCCCGAACCGCAGCCCCTTGCAACCGCCATTTCCCGAAATATTCCCCGGAGGCTTAGCTGGCGGAATCGGCTTGATGGAGCCAAACAGCAAAGCTAAAGTTTGCCTGTCAGCAACTCCAGTCACCTGCAGCCGATTAATTCGCTGGAAGTATCTCACCGCACGGACAGTAACTTCGCGAAAATTTCCTGTGGGATTAGTGTTGAAGTAGCCTAGCTGTTGCAATCTGCGCTGGAGATCCGAAACCTCTGTACCCGTGTCTCCAAAACGCAGCTCTCTATAATTTGTATAAGTTGTTTTAAAAGGTCGATCTTTCTCGGCTAAACTGTTGAGAGCGATCGCCGTAGCGCGATCGGGCCGACCAGTCAGCGACAATTGATAGTCTCGTTGAAAGTTAGTCAGAGCTTGTCTAGTTACCGGGCCTAGCTGACCAGTGGAAGAGCGGGGAAAATAGCCCAACTCTCGCAATCTGTCTTGAACAGAGCGCACATCTGGACTAACAGGATCTATTTGAGCAAAAGCCGAACCGGCAGCACTTAAAACCGACAGCATCAAGGCCAGAGACAGCAAACGGACATAAGTCTGAGTCGATCGGTTTTGCCACTTTGGCCCATCAAAAATTTTCGACTCTGCGGGTGCTTCGCAAACAAGAGCAAGTTCGAGGTAGGCGAGGGATTCCATAAATTTTTACTGTGAAATTGTAGCTGTGGTGTACGAGCAAACTCAAACTGAGCTTTGGGTTGCTACGATTCTATCAAGGCTGAGTTTTACCTGTTCGCGCGAAGCAACCCTGTTGGTCAAAAAAAATTGCCTTCAAAAATAATTACAGGTAACAACCAAGATAGCATCGCTGTTTGTACTGACGCGAGTGTCAGCCAAAAAGTTTGCAGCCACATCTTAACCTCGATCGCCAAAAAAGATAAATTAATGATAAATTTTTGGTTCAGCTCTGACATACTCTTGCCAAAAATGCGGTTTCTGCATCCAGCACCAATGGATTAACCGCACGCGCTTAAGGTTCGTAGTGCGGACTTTAGTCCGCTTTCATGGAGCGTATGCAAGTCCGCACTACGAACCGTTTTTGTTGCGCTAATCGACCGGAGATGATGTTATGGGTATTTTTGACAAAATTTTTATTTGGGGAAGTGGACTGAAAGTTAATTTCTACCCATGTCTACCCAAAACTACCCAGTTTGTCCATCTTCCTCAATTAATTGGTCAACAAACAATCTCAGCCTTTCTTGCCAATCAGGGATAGCTTTGAGTTTCTCTTTCTGTCC
>JBBSNU010000449.1:0-4791 GCA_038260455.1 Chroococcales cyanobacterium
ATTTCCAGTACCTCATAAAATATTTCCGATAAGTTCATTTGCGACAAGCTAATATTGTAATACTTTCGCAGCATTCGAGCCAAATCGTTTTCGAGATTAGCCAAACTTGTAGGCTGAGCAAATTCTGCCATTTGCAATGTTAATTGAGCGCAGCGCTGAGCGTCTAAATCGACAATTGACAGTAACATTTCTGTCAAATTCTGCTGGGTGCGCGGGTCTAATCTGCCGACCATGCCGCAGTCTAGCAGGGCAATCCGACCGTCTTTGAGATAAAATAAATTGCCGGGATGCGGGTCTGCGTGAAAGAATCCGTCGATGTATAACTGCTGGAAAAAAACGCGGCAAAGCAGCGTTGTAATTGCTTCGCGTTCGGCATTTATATCTCCTTTGTGGCCAATTCCTTGCAAATCGCCTAACAGAATTGGCACTCCGTTTAGCCATTCCATTACTAAGAGTTTTTTTGTAGTCAACTCCCAGTTAATTTCTGGTAGAACAACTTGTTTTGGGTCGAACCATTTACTTTTAGATAAATTGCGGCGCAGTTCGTCTGTGTAGCTGGCTTCTTGAATGAAGTCTAATTCTGCACGCAGGGCGATCGCAAATTCTTCAGCTAAGGCCACAATATCGTATTGTTGACCGAAGTCTGTCAGCATGACAAGTTCCGCCAAACCTCGGAGTACGGCGATATCTTGTTCGATGACAATATCAATACCGGGGCGCTGAACTTTCAGGGCGACTTCGCGGCCGTCTTTTAAGGTAGCTTTGTGGGTTTGGGCGATCGACCCTGCGGCGATCGCCTGAGTGTTAAATTTAGCGAAGGTATCTTCGAGAGATTGTTTGAGTTCCTTGCGGACAATAAATTCTACTTCCGACCAAGGTACGGGCGGAACTTCCGCTTGTAGCGTCGAGAGGGTTTCGATGTAGGCGGCGGGTAAAAGGTCGGGACGGGTACTCAGCAATTGTCCCAATTTCACAAAAACTGGGCCTAATTCTACCAGGATGTTGCGGAGAACAGCGGGAGTTGGGAGACTGGGTGCGTCGGTTTTACGGCCGGTTAGGAGGCTTTTCATGTAGTCCCAACCGTTGCGGAAGACGACTTCTAGGATTTCTCCTTTGCGAGAAGTGTTTTGAACTAGGCTGAACAAGGGGCCTCCTGGTCGATCGACTTTGCTAGCAATATAACTACTAGGATAGCGCTGTTAACCAAGCTGACCATTGTCTTGAGGAATAACTTTGGGGGGAATCGTGGGAATGGGCGCAATTTCTGAAGAGGGATAGCTGCGCCGCGCCTACTTTGGGGTGTGGGGGAGGGCGATCGGTTTTTTGCCGTAGCATTAATCGTCATGCTAATATACACTTAAAGCCGAAATGATATTTTTATGATTAAATTTATAGAGTTTAAAAATTGCGTCAAAGACTTGAATTAGTAAGTTATTACCATCCAAATTTTCAATGTGTTTCACATCTATAAAAAAACATGATTGCCATCCAATCTCCTGCAACCTCTATCGAATTATCCATTAACTTAACTGACGAGCAATTTTTTGAGCTTTGTCAGCAAAACCGCGATTATCAATTTGAACGGACAGCATCAGGGGAATTAATTATTATGGCACCGACAGGCAGTGAAACTAGCATACGTAATGCCGATTTAACATCTCAACTCCGAGTCTGGAACCGTGAAACTAAACTGGGAGTTGTATTCGACTCTTCTGGAGGCTTTAAACTTCCCAATGGGGCCGATCGCTCTCCGGATGCCTCTTGGGTCAAAAAAGAACGCTGGGATGGTTTAACACCGGAACAAAAAGACAGTTTTGCTCCTTTGTGTCCAGATTTTGTGGTCGAGTTGCGCTCGAAGACTGATTCGTTGAAAAAGCTGCAAGAGAAAATGCAAGAATATATAGATAACGGTGCTAGATTGGGTTGGTTAATTGACAGGCAAAATCGGCGGGTAGAAATTTATCGCCCCGGTCAAGATGTGGAAATTCTCCAAAATCCTGCCACTGTGTCGGGGGAAGATGTACTGCCTGGTTTTGTGTTGGATTTAACAGAAATTATGTAGCCCGGAGCAGTATAACTTGGTTTGACACCCAAGGTGGCGATCGCACCTTCATTTTTCGCCAACAGGGCCGCCGACTTCCAAGTCCTGAAAAACTCCTGTTCCCAATCCAGCCATCCGCCAAGAAAAAACCCACCACTGCATCTTCACCGTAACGGGGGGCTGTTAAGCAAGCTGACCAGTATCTTGGGGCATAACTCAGGGGCGAGGGGCTATTCCCTTTGGTCTATTTTAAAGATTTGGTATTTTGTTCGCTAAACGTTTCTCAAGACAGATGTCAAGCTGTACAATACCCCAAAGGGTAAAAAAAAAGGTATAAAAAATGACTTGGAGTTGCGACGGCGTACCCAAAAATACTAAAGAACAATACAACGGTGGTGGCGCCCACCCACCGCATGACAACTACTTGCCATTCTGCGATGTGTGCTCTTTGCCAAAAGAGGCTATGGATACTCTACCGACAGGAGGAGGAGGAGGGTTTGACCTCAAAAAAATTCTGATTCCTGTAGCAGCAGTATTAGTCCTAGGTGGTGGCGGATTTGGTTTGTACAAAGCGTTTTCAGGCCCAAAGCCAGTGGTTTCTGGGGTAAATGGAGGAGATACCACATCTACTCCCACAACTGCTGCTTCACCAGGTGAACTCATCAGTTCTACAGCAGTCAGCGCCCCGCTAATTAGTCAAGGAGAAAAAATCCTGCTAGCAGGCGGCAAAGCTGATGCTGAAAAACAAGCTGGGGCGGCGGCTTTTGTCGGCAAAAATTGGGATGAGGCGATCGCCAAATATGAAGCAGCAGCCAAAACCGACGCTAACGACCCCGAAACTAAAATTTATCTGAATAATGCCACGGCTCAAAAAACAGGAAATCCCCTGACAATTGCCGTAGTCGTTCCCATCGGAGCCAGCGCTGATGCAGCGAAGGAAGTGCTGAGAGGAGCAGCTTTATATCAAGATCAATACAACAAAAGTCCTACAGTTCCCGGTCGGTTATTAGAAATTGTAATTGTTAATGACGAAGTTGGCAAAACAGTTTCGATCGCCCAAGACTTAGTTAACTCTCCCAACGTATTGGGAGTTTTGGGACACGGCATTGACAGCAGTTCTCAAGACGCGATCAAAACCTATGAAACCGCAGGATTAGCGGCAATTTCGCCGATTAGTTCCAGCGTGTCGATCGACGCGGCCAACAAAGCCACATTGAAATTGACAAAGCTGTTGGAAAAAACCGACGAAATGCTAAAAGTTTACCTCCAAAAAGTTGGGGAAACTGTCGCGAATTATGCTAATAAAAATCACTCCCCCGCCGCGATCGCAATTTTCTACAATTCCGACAGCCTTTACAGCAAGCAACTCAAGGAATTATTAGTTGCCGAAGTGCCAAAAGCTAGCGGCAAAATTGTTAAAGAAGTCGATCTCAAAGCTGGTGCTACTTTTGATGCTAAATCTGCGGTGGCTGATGTCAGCCAAGCGGGAGCAAATGTGATATTCATGGCGATGGGCAAAGACCAAGTAGAACAGGCGATCGCGATCGCTCAAGCCAACAAAGAAACCGTACCACCTTTAGCACTAATGGGAGGCAGCGAACTTTACAATCCTAATACTTTAGTCAAAGGAGAAGATGCCATTAAAGATTTAGTGCTAGCAGTTCCTTGGAGGTGGGAAAAAGACGATCCTTTTTCCAAACAAGCCTCCGAGATTTGGCAAGGGCGAGTCAGTTGGCGAACTGCAACTGCTTTCGATGCCACCCAAGCTTTAACAGCAGCAGTCAGCAGCAACCCGACGCGGGAGGGAACAGTCAAGTTTCTCACCGCAGGAACTCCGATATCGGGAACTGCCAAAGAATTTAACCTTTTAAAAGAGATTCCGCTAGTGAAAGCTGTCGAAGGTAAAGATGGCCCTCCAGGGTCTAAATATCAGTTCGATGCTGTTCAATAGTTTCTCAATCGTTTGCCAACAATGTTAAAACTACTATAGGTCGATCGGTGATGCGAAATCAACGCCCGTTGTGGCAACATCCTTTATTTCAGAGACCGTTAATTGTGCTGTGTTTGTGTTTGATCGCCGCAGCACTGTTTGGCATATTCGGGTTTGGTAGACCAAATATTGCAGTTGCGATCGCCCTCGATCTCAGCAGCAGCACCTATCAGCCCCGGCCCTTCAATGCTCCAGGCACAATTATGCAGCAAGAAGTCGCAGCAGTCAAAGCCTATCTAGAGGTGAATTCTAAATTAAGCACCAACCCAAATACAATTCAAGTTTTTGGGATTGGCGGTGGAAAAGCTCCAGCCTTAACCAGTAACTTTAGTTCGGATACCAAAAAAGTAGAAGCAGAATTAGTCAGAGCTCTGCAAGACCCCAACTTGCCGAAATCTCTGCAACCGGAACCTCCCCAAGACAGCCTTGATGTTCCCATCCGGCAGGCATTAAACGCTTTTAAAACCGTGCCGAGTAGCTGTCGCGAAATTGTGATTGTTAGCGATGCCGGCATTGAACTTTCTCCGGCAACAGTCAGCGAAGCAGTCGCTCAAAAAGTTAAAATTAATGGCATTACCTTTGGAGGCAAAAGTTTCGAGCCGCTCAAACAGGCTACTGTACAAACAGGAGGAATTTATATTTCTGGTGCCGATGTTAATCTCAATACAAGCTTTACCGAAAAAATATTTCCCAAACTCAATAGTAATCTTAAATGGGTAATTTTTTGGTTGGGTGCTGCTTGGATTGCCTTGATGTGGAC
>JBBSNU010000450.1:0-4781 GCA_038260455.1 Chroococcales cyanobacterium
ATCCACCGCTTTCTTAATTAACTGCTCACGCCGATTGGGGTCACTAAGAATCGAATTACCCGATAACTTGCGACGAAATGCAAGATAACCTCTGGCAAATTTGTGGTAGTTTTCAATAACAACATCAGCAAGTTGGCGGTCTTGAAGGCGTTTTAAGTAAGAAACTAAAGTGTTATTAAATGTAACTAAAAGCGTTTTTCCGTGATGGTCTGTCCCGGGATTTGCTAGATAAGCAGCCCGCAAAATTGCCAGCGTCGTCTTGCCACTGCCCGCAGTTCCTAAAACTGCCAAATGTCCTTTGGCTGGCAGGTAGAGAACTTCTTTTTGACGACCTCTTGGTGTAAGTAAACTCATTTTACTAATTACCCTGTTTTTATTGTTTCTAATTATACTCCTAGATAAACTGCATGAGTTAGGTAAGATTTACGGCAATTGACTGCGCTCGCTAAACCTATCAAAAATCACGCTTAGTACGATTATAGCATAATTGAATTAAAAATCAATGCTATAATTATAGTATCTGACTAAATTTTTCGCATCCATCATATTTAAGATGACTATTTATTTTTATAGCACTCGCGAAGAACCCTACGGTTGTTTTTCTAACTTTTCCGCTTACGGATTCGAGTTAGACGGAGAATACTGGCCGACAACCGAACATTATTTTCAAGCACAAAAGTTTCCCCAAACTCCTCACTGCGATCAGATTCGCCAAGCAAAAACGCCAAAAGATGCAGCAAACATGGGGCGCGATCGGTCTCGTCCCCTCCGCCAAGATTGGGAACAAGTCAAAGACGAGATTATGCGAAAAGCTGTACTCCGCAAATTTGAAACTCATGCCGAGATCAGCGAAATTTTACTCGCTACTGGCGACGAGGAAATTGTCGAAAATGCACCGGGAGATTATTATTGGGGTTGTGGGAAAGATGGCAGCGGCAAAAATATGTTAGGATACATTTTAATGGAAGTGCGAGAAATTTTGCTAAAAGGTACGTAGCGAGTAAAACAGAACTTACAAGTTTGTAGTAAAGACTTCAATTTTTTCTTTATAAATTCAAGAGGGAGGACTAAAGTCCTTACTACGAACCTATGATAAAGCAGGACTTATTTAATTGTAAATCCTGCTAGGCTCCTAAGCGAGCATTTTCTAAATTTTATTAAACAGGCTGACTCAAAAGTTTTTTCTTTCTAAATTCAAGAGAGAGGACTAAAGTCCTGACTACGAACCTATGATAAAGCAGGACTTATTTAATTGTAAGTCCTGCTAGGCTCCTAAGCGAGCATTTTCTAAATTTTATTAAACAGGCTGACTCAAAAATCCGCCTGACGAATTGTCAAATTCTGTGCCAATCTCCTCAGACTGTTCTAGTAGAGGGTTTAGCCTCTCCTCGGAGACTGCAAAGCAGGGGAAACGGTAAAAACCCTGCACCACTTTTTTTGTTTTAACCACGAAGGTCAACCAGAATTAACTTTTATCGCCGCAATTACAGCATTGTTCGCCAGTCGCTTCCCGGACACCGTTCTCCTCTGGTTGGCGATTCACAGGTAAAACAGCAAAACACCTGTTCTGGCTAAAGTTGGTTGTTTATTTATGCTGTATCGTTCTATTCTGTACGATTTTGGAAAAATATTAGCGATCGTACAAAATTCTTTACAATTTTCAGATCTTAGACTTTTCCCGAAGAGCCAATCAAAGGCAGGATCTATGCCTAGCCCACAAGAATTATTGTTTATGTCTAATGCACCTTTTGCTCAAAGTCTAAAAAAAGTAACTGGTTTGTTTTTGACCTACTTGCTGACTGGGGCGCTTATTTGTCGCAGTTTATGTTGAATTTTGTTAAATTCTTTCTGTTCTTCGCTTAGCAAAGTATTGTCGATCGGCGATCGCATATCCCACTGCAATTCTGACAGTAAAATTAGACAGCCTGCGATCACAATTCCGGTTGTCAAATACTGCCAAGGTGCGACAAAAGGCAATAATCCGATCGCAAATATATGAGCTAGTCCGATCGATATAAAAGTACGCGATCGCAAACCGAGTCCAGTACAAAAATAGCCGATCGCGCTCAACCCCAACCACAAATCGCACAGGTGCAGCAACAAACCACCCCAACCGAGAAAAATACTGCAATCCGTCAGCACCAAACCAACCATCATCAGAATCGCCCAACAATAAAGAATCCAGCTAACTCGCTCGACTTTTACCCAAAACAAAGTTAACACAGCCATCCCTGCAGTGCCAACAATCGTCAGTGTTGACCACAGAATCGCCTGAAAGCTCCAACTGAGCGGCACAAATTGAGCCGTGAAAAAAATCCCCGCCGTCACCAAACCCCAAAGCAGAAAAGTTTGGTCAATCCGGGTATAAAATCCTGAGAAAAGAGTAATACTTCCAATTTGCCAGTTGAGTTGCAACAAGCCCGATCGGTCTTGTACGTCAAGATGTTCCTGTTTGCAGCGGATTAGGGGTTCGGAGACGTTAAAAAAGGTCATCCAGTGTGGTTTAAAATATTAGGTTTTGCCTATTGTAACAAAACTACACAAATATTTTAAAAATTTTATCTCATTTTTTCTTGTTCCCCGGATCTGCCTGGGGAGGTAGATCCCGAGGATCTGCCTCCCCAGAGTCTCAAGCTGGCGACGAAGAAAGCTGCGTTAAGTTTGGACTGACGCAGCTTAGAATTTTGAGTTCAAGCAAGCCTCCAATACTAATTTTTGGGAGAAAAAATGAAGGCAACATTCAGAAGAATTGAGCCATTTTAATTTTCGAGTAAATTTGTCACGTACCTGTGGCAATTTTCAGCAGATAAAGTTTATTTTTCGTGGCGTTGCTGATTTACGGTACGAAAGGCTAAATATGCAATTCATAAAAACTAGCAGAAAGCTTCTGAATTTTGAGATTATTTGTTTCTCGCCCAGCAAGCAACGCCTCTCCACGATTTAAGGCGGACTTGTATTGGTTTTTAGACCGATCGATAAATTAGACTCCAATTGCATTGATGCGATCGCTCTGCTCAAAATTATCTGCGTCAATCAGTGTTCATCTCCCAGAAATCTGCGATCGCTCGATCGGACAAAAATTTATCCTGTCAAATTGTGTGAAAAAAAATCGGCTTAAAAAAGAAGCATTATCTATTGACTTTTCCAGAATCCTTGTGGTATATTTTAAATAATGGGAGTGGTAACTTAAAATTTAAAAATGTCACCACTCCCATTATCTAATGATACCTTATCGATTGGTCAAAGTCAAGCATTAAACCGAAAAAAAAAAGGCGATTTTTTTTAATTCCTTCAACTAAAATCAATCTGCGTTCATTACCAATGCCCCATTTCCGTCAATCACTTCGCCGATCGCCCAAGCAGCAATTTCCTGAGACTCAAACCATTGAACAGCGGCTGCGACTTCAGCGCGATCGACCAACAGGACAAACCCAACACCCATATTAAAAGTATTGAACATATCTGCGATCGCAACTTGCCCAGCTTCAGCAATCCAGTCAAAAATCGGCAAACTCGGCCAGCTATTGATATCAATTTTCACCGATTGATTTGCGCCCAAACAGCGGGGCAAATTTTCCGGCAAACCGCCGCCAGTAATGTGAGCCATCCCGTGAATTTTTAAACCGCTGTTAATAGCTGCGAGGACAGGTTTAACATAAATCGCAGTCGGAGTTAGAAGAACCTCTCCCAAACTTTTGCCGCCCAACTCCGACGGTTGGGAATGCCAATCAAAACCCTGATCGCCCGCAATTTTCCTTACCAAACTAAAACCGTTGCTGTGGACGCCAGAACTAGCGAGCCCCACAGCCACATCTCCCACCCGCACCTGCGAACCATCCAGCAACTTGCTTTTTTCGACAATTCCCACACAAAAACCAGCCAAATCGTACTCACCCGCTTGATAAAAACCGGGCATTTCTGCGGTTTCGCCTCCGAGCAAAGCACAGCCTGCTTGCTTGCAACCCTCAGCAATCCCTGTCACCACCGCAGCTAATTGTTCGGAATTTAACTTTCCCGTGGCTAAATAATCGAGAAAAAAGAGGGGTTCGGCCCCGGATGTCAGCACATCGTTGACGCACATCGCCACCAAGTCGATACCTACCGTGTCGTGGCGATCGAGCTCGCTGGCCAATTTCAACTTAGTCCCAACGCCGTCAGTGCCCGAAACCATCACCGGCTCTTTTAAACCCTCCGGGACGCTGAAAAACCCGCTAAATCCGCCGAATCCGCCCAAAACTCCCGATCTGTGGGTACTTTTTACCGTATTCTTGATGCGCGAGACAAAAGCTCTGCCCGCCTCAACATCCACACCTGCTTCTCGATAATCCATAAATCCGCCAAATCGATTTGTGACATCTCCTACACCAACTAAGTATAGTATGGTGTAGGCTTCTGGGAGACTCCGGCTATCGCTTGGGACATTAACTGAGCTTGAAGAACGGGATGACCCACCGCCCTGTTTTTGATATTGATAGCTGCATTATGGTCACCGCCATTGACTGCATCCACAGTGAGGACAGTCGTGCCAACGAACATGGAGCTTTTTTGGTACTTTCTCACCACAATTAGAGCAATCTTGTGACGTATTATGGGCACTTACTGGAATCACCAACTTTCCCAGCTTTTTCGGCTTTGAAAGCAAGTATTGACAGAAAGCTTGACCACCCAGCATCCAACACAGATTTAGCCAATCTTGTACGAGCAAGACCTTTAACGTTTAAGTCCTCATGAGCAACAACGTCATATTTCGATAACAAGTAGTTAAGCTGTTAGTCATTTAA
>JBBSNU010000451.1:0-4779 GCA_038260455.1 Chroococcales cyanobacterium
CATTCCACCAGCAAGTTGTAGGCGTAGTAATACTGTTTCAGCAAAGTTTTTTGTTGGGGGCGAAAATCTAAATTGTAGCCGATCGCGCTCTTAAATTTTGCCAGCCAACTTTGGCCGCACTCTTTCCGCCACTTTTTCCAACTTTGCAAATCCGGCATCTGATGCTGAAATTGTTGCAGCAGTTGTTTGAGTTCCGGTTCAATATTCAGCCCCAATATCCCCACCAAGACACCAGTCAAATCCTCGTCAAATTCCAGTTTTCCCATCTTGCTAACATCCGCAATTTTCACATTTTGGCCTGCTTTTGCCAAACAATTTCGCAACTTGCAAACTTGCGATTTATCAAAATCCAGACTCGGCGCGAGGACGTGAGTCAAAGTCAAATCTAGGACACAAACCAAGGCTACATAAAAAGCCCGAATTTCCCCCTTTGTGAAATTATTTTCCACTGACACCGACTTTTGATTTGCCCAGATTAGCAACTGCTGCAAAGTTTCATCTTTAGCTACCATACTGTCAATTTTTTCTTGCATCAGCAGCACAAGTTCGTCAGCAGGTTGCAAAATGCTGGCGACTCTCAAAAATTCATTTTTCCACTTTTTGTCTGCAATCCGGCTGACCAATATTGGCAGCGATTCCGGGTTGGCATTGTCAATCAAATATTCTGGTTGAGTGTCGGTTTCCTCTATTAGTTCGTCAACTGCGGTTTTGATAAAGTTATCCACCAACCAGTCGCGGGTACGCGAGAAATTGCTGTCCAATTCCAAGTAATGACTGCCTAATTTTGCCTTAAAGTCTTTGGGGAAAATTTCTTTGGCCGCTAACAGATTTTTCCAGCGAGTTAGCTGGCTGCTGTTGCGTTCGGGAAAGCGGTTGTACAGATAGTCGATCGCGATCGCCTCTAAAATCGCCGCACCAAGGATTTCCCGCCGTTTGAGTTCGTTTTCCGGCGCACTTTCCGGCCGCTGAGTTAGGTCGATATGCTGGCTGAGTGTTGTTTCGATTGATCGCTCAATCAGCCATTTACCCGCACGGAAAAAATTGCGATCGAACTCCAAGTAAATCGCCCCAAACAATGCCTTAAAAGTCTGAGACAAAAAATTATTGTACTCGCCATTGTCTATTTCTTTGCAGCTACCGACAGGCTGACCAAATTCGCTCAATTTTAAGGTTTGTGCTAATTCGGCAATTTTTTTTTGGTCTGCTAAATGACAAGTTAGGGTTGCTAGATAATCGCAGTTCAGATCGGGATAGGTGCGGTACAGGTGATCGGTAACAACAGCATCAAAAATCGCTCCGCCTAGGAGTGACAGCCGTTCCTGCTTCACCTCTTTCCCCATTTGGCGATCGCACTTGTTGCCTAGCTGCCAGCGGCTAGTCAAGGCAATTTCCAGCAGTTCGGTTTGCCCGAAGTCCTGCAGGTCGATAGCTGCTTTGACTGCTTCAACATCTACCTTTTTAATTTTTATCTGTTTTAATTCTTTTTCACATTCATCCCATTTTTCCAACCAATCACCGCCTGCATCTTCCACGTACAAATCAACAAAATCCACCCCGCAATCCATCCAATCATCCTGCATTTTCCTGGCTGCTTCCAGTTCTTCCAAGACTTTTTGCAAGTTGCTTTCAACGGTGCTTGTACCTTGTACTGTCATAGTATTGATTTTGATGTAATTTGATTTTATTTCCAACAATTTCACTGCGATACAATCAAATCTCTATCTTTATTAGGGTGCGAATTGGGAACCTTACCGCTATTGATTGCTGCGGTAAATCTTCCCGTTGCTTAGCATTCGTATCGATCGCCTGTTGCCCTTCATGATGTCAACAATCGCTTAAAAACCTTTCTATTTTTCGTTTATACCCGAATCTCGATCCCCATCAATCCCCCTTAAGAAGGGGACGCAATTAAAAACTCTTGTCCCCCCAAGAGATTGGAGGGGCCAGGGCGATCCAAGGCCTAATAATCAAACAGCAGACGCATACTAAGTTTGACATTAAATTGACAGCTATGCCTGTGGCCGCAGTCTGGCAGAATACCCCTCCCGGAAACAGAAAATGGGAGGAAAAATCTTGGCGCAGTCTTCCCGGACAAGAGAAGCGGACTGAGACTTAGATTTTGACCGTCGAGAGTTGTGGAATATAGGAGGCAATTCAAAATTTCTTCTTCACCGAGTTTTTAGGAGTCGAACTATTCTCAGCAGCAGATTTGGTGGATTTACGGGAACTTCAGGTAACGACCTGGGGGCAAATTATCACTATTATATAATGCAATGTTAACTAACTGGTTCAGGAAATTTGCATCGTTTTTATCATAACTTAAAAATAATCCTCTGTCAATCCCCCAATCTTGAAGAGTTTGTTGCCATTTGTGATATTTTTGTTCAGAAAACTCATCAGAAAGTGTAGTGACTTGAATGCAGAGGGGCTGCTGTTGCCGGTTGCTAACGATCGAATCAGTTGCCATAGAAAGATCGGCAACATAGCGATACAAAAAACTGCCTTGGCGTTCGACAATCCGGGATGCGATCGCGCGAATCACGATATCGTCAGCCGGATCGAATTCACCAGCCTTGAGTTTTTGTTTCCAGATGTAAAATTTGCGATCGGATTCCTTCAGCCATTTAGGAAATAAATAACCGTACCAATACCTTTCTCCCGGAGTCATTAACTCAAACGCCGCTTGCTTTTCTATGTCCGAAGGTAGAGATTGAACCGCCAGCCAAACCTGAGAATCTCGGATAAGCTGCAGCAAAAAAGCCATCACAAATTTCTTAGCAGTTAGCGAACCGGGTTTAAGATCTTTCACCCAGCGATTGATTTCATCCAATCTTCTCGCCAAACTCGGATCTATTCGATCTGCTGCGCTAATTAGGGAGTTGAGCTTATCCTTAATATCTTGTGCTTGCAAGTGACGACCTACTGTACAGATTAAACCAGAATTGTGTGACACCTCGATTTTATTATAGAACCGTGCCCAATTTTCGCCGCTGATTCGGTTGAACAGATTAGACTTGTTGCAAAATTCAGAATCGGGAAGTTTTAACCGCAGATGCAACGCGGATTTACGCAGATGGATCTGGGCTTTCGCAAAATATCTATTTTGAATTGTCCAGTGCCTCGGAGCCCCAAAAAGTTGCTAACAATAATGTTAAGTCATCATCGGTGCGTTGGGAAACTCTGGGCGATCGCAAAAATGACTCTAACTGCTCTTTTGCATCCGACTCTTCTTTCGCTTCGCCAGAAAACCGAAACAACGGCGTAAAAAACGGCTTGTGGGGCGTACCTTCGGGGATTTTGAGAGCTAGCATTTGCAAGCCGTCGGAAAACACGGCCAAGTGCCGCAGCGGTTGCCGCATTACCTGAAATTGCGCTGTTTCGATCGCATTTGGCGAAACTAAAAAGATGGTTTCGTTGATATATTCACCGCAGGGAGGTACAGTAAGGGCGATCGCATTTCCCTCACTGTCGCCCGCAACCGCCGCACCGTCGCCAATTTGAGCAACTGCGATTAATTCCGGCGTCGCCACAACCGCAATTAAAGTGCAAGCCAAATCCCTCGCCGGCACTTCCCGCACAGCCGCTTCTGCTTCCACCTGCGCCCGCGCGACTTGCAGCGATGCTGTCAAAAATACCTGCCATTCGCCGTCATTTTCAGGCTGCAAATCCTGTTGACAAATCATATCGACAACCGCTTCTACAGCAATTTTTGCCCCAACTTCTGCCAGTGCAGCCGAGCCCGCGCCGTCTGCAACTGCTGCTACTAAAACACCGTTAGGCAAGACGCGCCAGCAGTGGGCATCTTGACAGGGCTGCGATCGTTTTTCGTGGCTAGTACCAGTCACGGATGCCGCTACAACCTGCCAATTAAATGATGAATTCTCCATTAATAACTCTTTAATTCAAAACTTGGTAAATTCAAAAGCACGGCGCATTTTACTGCTTACATGGGGAGAGGGCGGGTTTTGCCATTTGTTTAGTCATTTGTATCATAGCTCCTTAGCTAAACCCGCCCCTACAAAATGCTAATGACTAATGACTAATGACCAATAACTAATGACTAATCACTAAACAGTTCCCCATCCGGGCGGCGGCAGTGCTACTTGTTCGTCAATTTTTGAGTGAGAAACTCTCTGCATACTAGCCGACAGCCAAATGAACATCTCTCGAAAGTCTAATCCTTTCAATTTTACAGGAGTGCGATCGACAATTTCCGCGAGACGGGAGATATTAGCACCTTCAACTCCGACAGCAAAAAATGCCACGCGCTTGTTCGTTTCTTCCTCTTTAATCCGCTGTGCTGCTATTTCTACAACATCATCTGATTCGCCTTGAGGTTCGCCGTCGGTAATCATAAATACCCACGGGCGGTAATAGGTAATGCCGTTGTTGCGGTATTCGGATTTGCGGGCGGCAATGGTATCTAGTGCGAGCTGAATGCCCGCGCCCATGTGGGTTTGTCCTTGGGCTGTCAGCAGCGGTGTCTCGAACTGGTCGGCGGTCACGAAGTCTTGCACGACTTTGATATTATTGTCAAAGGAAATAATCGCGACTTCGACTCGCTTTTTAGCTAGTTCGTCTTTAATTAGGTCATTCCTAAAAACTTCCAGCCCCTCATTCAAGGCATCTATGGCTGCGCCTTGCATGGAGCCGGAGGTGTCCAACAGCAAAACGCAGGGACAGCGCGGCTCTGGGTTTTCGGCAAATTCTACGGCTTCGTCTAGTCTCATGGTTCGGGGTTGACCTTGGAGTGGCTCGGTTTCTAGGTTTGTTACTTTA
>JBBSNU010000452.1:0-4765 GCA_038260455.1 Chroococcales cyanobacterium
CCTGGCTTGTAACCAGCTTTTTCAATTGCCATCATCAACAAATCCAAAGCTTCCTGATTGGAACCCAAATTAGGAGCAAAACCGCCTTCATCACCGACACCAGTCAGCAAATTTTTGTCTTTCAAGACTTTTGCCAGACTAGCAAATATTTCTGCTCCCCAGCGCAAAGCTTCCTTAAAAGAAGGCGCTCCCACAGGTACAATCATAAACTCTTGAATGTCTACGTTGTTGTCCGCGTGGGAACCACCGTTGATCACGTTCATCAAAGGTACGGGTAAAACGTTCGCTAAAGTGCCGCCCAAGTAGCGATAAAGGGGGAGTCCTAAAGTCTCGGCGGCAGCCTTTGCTGTGGCTAGGGAGACTCCGAGAATGGCATTTGCTCCGAGGTGGGATTTATTGGGGGAACCGTCCAAGTCAATCATGGTTTGGTCTACCAGTGCTTGGTCGATCGCATCGAGATTAGCCAAAGCAGGGGCAATTTTGTGCTCGACGTTAGCAACGGCTTTCAGCACGCCTTTGCCACCGTAACGCTTTTTGTCGCCGTCTCGCAATTCGTGGGCTTCAAAAGAGCCTGTAGATGCGCCGCTGGGAACCTGGGCGAGACCAACAACACCGCTGGCTAGATAAACTTCAGCTTCAATGGTGGGGCGGCCGCGGGAGTCGAGGATTTCTCTGGCTTTGATAAATTCGATCGCAGTGTCTTGCATATGAACGATTCCTGACTTAACTCAAGGTTTCATGACAATTAGCATTCAGCAGGCTTTCGGTGACTGACTGCTAACGGGTAATAGATTACGCGATCCTCACAATTATTAGCGCTCATTTCAAACTTTTTGCGGATTTGGGCGATCGGTTGGCTGTCAACAAGCAATCCTTGTTGAAAAATAGTCTGTGATAATTTTGACAGTAACTTGATTTTTTCAACCGCAGATTCACGCAAATTTGTTAATTGGAACATTTGTTAAAATCAGAATGTCAACAAAGCTAATCAAAACAGGGGAAATCTAAAATGCTAGAAACAAATCTCGGAGAAATTAGAGCCTTAGCTATCGACTCCGATCCAATTATTCCCGATCCCCCAAACATCAGATTGCTCACCGGGCCTTTACAAAATCCCAGCGATCCCAACTTTTTTGACCTTACTCCCAATAACGATGTAGTTCAACTAGCAAGTGGAATTCTGCGCAACACTCCTGGTGGTTTGCGCGCCTTAGCTGGTAATGATTTTGTGCGAGGTTCGGCTGCGGCCGAACTGATGAACGGCAATAGCGGCATCGATACTTTAATCGGAGGTTGCGGTAATGATACTATTCGTGGCGGTCAAGATTTTGACATACTGTATGGAGAATGCGGCAACGATGTTCTCAGCGGCAATCAAAGCGATGACGTAGCTTACGGAGGTACGGGAAATGACTTTATTCGTGGCGGTCAAGGCAATGATGCTTTAGTCGGAGACAGTGGCAATGATACTCTGATTGGTGATGCTGGAGTCGATCGACTTTGGGGAGGAGAAGGTGCAGATTTATTTGTCCTCAGAAGAGAAGCGCGAGCAACTTCGCAGGAATTTGGTTCAGATCAAGCCCCTCCAATTGGGACTTTTCCTTTGAGTACAGAAGAAGTGCCAGCAGATTTTATTCTCGATTACAATCCGGCCCAAGGAGATGTAATTGGATTGACGGGAGGACTAACGCGAAACGATATTGTTTTGAGCGAAAGGTTTGCAACAATTGGTGATGCGAGAAGTTACGATAGCAACGGGCCTACTCCTCCGGGACAGCCTCAAACTCTTGAGTTTAGATTTTTAAACATTAAGGCGACGGTGATTCGCGAAGCTACTACCGGCAATATCTTGGGTTTGGTGAAAGATGTTTCGCCGAGTCAAATTCAGTTTACATCTGTAGTGGATAGTGCGATCGCCCTTGGATAATCTTCCTAGGTTTGATCGTTCGGACTTCAGTCCTTTCTAAAGACTAAAGTCGGAACGATCAAACCATTTGTCTAGTTTCCCAATAATCAACCATAAAAAAGCTCAGATGTTAGAAACAAATATCGGACAAGTTAGAGCATTAGCTGAAAATTCCGACCCAATTATTCCCAATCCCCCTATCAGATTGCTGACAGCGCCTTTGTCAAATCAAGGCGACCGCAACTTTTTTGACCTTACTCCTGATAACGATGTAGTTGAATTATCAAACGGAATTCTGCGTAATACTCCAGGAGGTTTGCGCGCTTTAGCGGGCAACGATTTTGTTAGAGGTTCCGCAGCACCGGAACTAATGAATGGTAATGCTGGTAGCGATACTTTAATCGGAGGTTGTGGTAGCGATACTATTCGTGGCGGTCAAGATTTTGACATACTGTACGGAGAATGTGCCAATGATATTCTCAACGGCAATCAAGGTAATGATTACGCCTATGGAGGTACAGGCAATGACTTTCTTCGAGGCGGTCAAGGGAATGATGCTTTAGTCGGAGACAGTGGCAATGATACTCTGATTGGTGATGCTGGAATTGACAGACTTTGGGGAGGAGAAGATGCAGATTTATTTGTAATTAGAAGAGAATCGGGAGCAACTGCGGGGGAATTTGGTTCAGATCAACCACGTCCTGCTGGGACTTTTATTGCTAATCTAGAGCAAGTGCCTGCACCTCCACCTCCTGCTGGGACTTTTATTGCTAATGTAGTGCCTACACCTCCAAGTCCTCCTGCGACTTTTGATGTAGTAGATGAAGTGCCAGCAGATTTTATTCTTGACTACAATCCAGCTCAAGATGTAATTGGATTGGCCGGAGGACTAACGCGAAATGATCTTGTTTTGACCGAAAGGTTTGCAACAATTGGCGATGCCAGAGAGTACGATAGCAAGGGCCCTTATCCTCCGGGATCGCCTCGAACGGCTGATTTTCAACCCTTGAAAATTAAAGCGACGGTGATTCGGGAAGCTAGTACCGGCAATATTTTGGGTTTGGTGAAAGATGTGTCGCCGAGTCAACTTCAGTTTATATCTGTTGTAGATAGTGCGATCGCCCTAGGTTAACTCAAATCATGACACGCTGCTAACAAAGCAGGGTGTTGAGAAGAACCCCGCCCATCCCACAACATTTGACGGGCGGGACGCCCATCCACAACAAACATTAAAATTGCCAAAAATCCGCCACATCATATCCCATTTCGCCCAGCATTTGCCGCAGCAGAGGCAAACTCAACCCGATCACATTCGTGTGACAGCCCTCGATTTTTTCCACAAAAAAGCCACCTTTACCCTCCAGTGCAAAACAGCCAGCACAGGCGAGGGGTTCTCCCGTAGCGACGTAGGCCGCAATTTGGCGCGAGGTAACTTCGGCAAAATGAACTTTTGTAACTTGACAGCGAACGATCGATCGCTCCATTGCCACATCAAAGTTATCGAACCTAGTATCAATTAAAGCATGACCCGTATAAAGTTCGCCAACTTTACCGCGCATTTTCTGCCAGCGCGAGATTGCTTCTTCGGCATCCTTTGGTTTGCCGTGAATTTCACCATCAATGACCAAAATTGAATCACATCCCAACACCAAACACGATTTAGGATTGGGAACTTGGGGGTGAGAATTAGCCCGTAAAAACTGAGCTACAGCATCAGCTTTTCCCTCTGCTAAAACCTGGACTAATTTAGTGGCATCCCTCATTTGTATTTGGCCTTCATCAAAGTCGCTGGGGCAAATCACAGCTTGAATGCCAGCACTTTCTAGCAGGCTGCGGCGCGCCGGGGAAGCTGAAGCTAACACAAAAGTTGGAATTTTCATATGTTAAGAAGTCAGTTGACAGTTGACAGTTGACAGTTGATAGTCGTCAGTCGTCAGTTGACATCGCAAGTCCAATGCCCAATTCCCAATGCCCAATTCCCAATGCCCAATTCCCTAATAAACAGAGAAAGATTTAACGACTTTCTCAAAAGCTTCTTTTACCTTCGGCCAGCGTTCTTCGGTAGTGGAAACGTTAAGGGTAAAAAGTTTGCCGCGGCTGACGGCTACGCTAGCTAAGTTGTGCCGTTCTTGGTTTGGGAGTTTGACGGCGTATTCTAAAATGTAATAGCTTTTCGATCGCGATTCGCGAGCTTCTGCACTGACTAATTCAGCTTCGCGGCCGGAATCTGTCGGGGCGATAGCATTTTTGCTAAGCTTGTATCCCACTTCCGTCGGAGTTCCCAAATCCGCCAAAGTTTTTCCCTCCGCGACTGGACTGATGACCACGCTGACATTCTCGGTTTGCTGGATCAAATCGCGGAACACCACATCGGGCCCATTAGAAACTGCGATCGGCAGCCAGCCATTAGGATAGAGAAATTGATAGCCGTCGCCAGTATCAATGTGGCTTTTGAGTCCAATCACTTGAGACACACAACCGGTCAAGGTGAGGCTTATAACCACCAGAAGTATTGCCGCGATTCGTTTGAGCATTATTTTTACGCCAGTATGGTAACACTAAAATATTTAATTTTAATTATCTCACCAAACCTAGCCCCTAAAAATAGTTAAGCTATGGATTGCCATTTGTGCATCGCTGGCAAGCCATAGCCGTAAAGTTTAATTTTTAACAAAATCATTACAGGTTGGTTAGCCAGCTAATCAGTCCGTGCTTGGTCGAAACTTCTAAAGCCAAGAGAGAAACAAAGCCAATCATGGCAAGGCGACCGTTTAAACGTTCTGCGTAGGGGGTAAAGCCTGTGCGGGGTTCGTCATCGATGTATACTGTCGGCTCGATCGCAAAATTGTTCATTTTGCC